>CAUJGH010000128.1 GCA_963169575.1 Myxococcota bacterium
TCTCCAGCTGAAGCAGGCCGTGCGTCAGCTCGAGCGCAAGCTGGCGACTTTGCGACCGCCGGCTCCCAGCGCCGCACCGGACGTCGACGACGCCGGCGATCTGCAGGAGGAGCTGAACGCCCTGCGGCGCGAGAACGAGGAGCTCGCTCGATCGTGCGTGCAGCTCGAGACGGAGAACGACAATCTCCTGAACTTCTACGTCGCGAGCCACGAGCTCCATTCGACGCTCAAGGTCCGCGAGGTCCTGATGACCATCAAGGAGATCGTCATCAACCTGATCGGTGCGGACCGATTCGCGATCTACATCGATCCCAATCAGACGGGCGAGCTGACGGCCGCCGAGGGCGAGGGAATGGATCTCCGCGAGCTCGCGCCCATCTCTCTCACCGCCGATCCCGTCGGGCGTTCGCTCGCCGCGCGTTCGATCTTCGTCGCGGAGGCGCCCGATGCCTCGAAGACCGAGCTGATCGCGGGCGTCCCGCTCGCGGTCGAAGAGCGGATCCTCGGCGCGATCATGATCTACGGACTGCTCGAGCAAAAGGACGGATTCGGCGAGCTCGACCACGGCCTGTTCGCCCTGCTCGCCCAGCACGCCGGAACTGCGCTGATGGCGGCGCTCCTCTACACGACGTCGGAGCGGCGGCGGACGACGTTCGAAGCGGCTACGAGGCTCCTGCTCGAGAATGATCCGTGAGTGCGTCGCCCGGGGCGCGCTCGCTGCGGCCGGCCGGCGCTTCGCCCGAGCCGCGCGGGCCGGCGACCGGGTCACCGGGCCGCGCGTCCGTCCAGACGCCCGCTTCGAGGGCGATTCGCCATTTGCGCAGATTCCAGATCGCAGCCTGGAAATCGCCGACGGCCTCGTCGACGGGGCCCGCCGAGTCCGTCGCTTGCCGGATGGCGATCCGGATGCAGGTCTCGGCGGCGATGAGCGTCTCGCGCAGGTCTTCGTCGTCGGTCAAGCAGCCTTCTCCCGTCCGCGGAAGGTAGGCGAGCGGCAGACGACTTCGCAGGACCCGATATGGAGGAGGTTAGGCGCGACCGCGAGACCGGCTCGTCGGGCGAATGCGTGGCGCCCGGTCACGCGGACTCGGCGCGGCCGTTCGGCGCGGGAGCCGGCCGGGGATTTCGCATCCGGTGCGACACATTTTGGGCCCCACGCGGGTTCGGCTAGCGTCCGGGCCGGCGGCCGATCGCACGGCCGCCCGGTGCCGGTCTCGCCGGCCCCCGCTCCGATCGCAGTGCCCTGGTGGGCCTGGGGAATGCGTACCGTGGATCAGATGGAAGCCCGCGTCGAAGCCCGTCGTCTCGCTGTGTCGCCGATCTCGCAAGAGGATTCGGACGTCCCGCCGTCTTCGGGCCGGGTCGACGCGCCGGGCCCTCGGGAGCAGGTTCAGCTCGTCTGTGAGCTGACGGAAGACCTCGCGTTCGCCTATGCGAGCCCGGGGTTCGAACGGGATCTCGGTTGGGCGAGCACGGATCTCGCCGGGGCGAAGCTCGAGGCGTTCGTGCATCCGGACGACTGGCCCCGCCTCCATAACATGCTCGAGTCCAGTCGCCCCGGAGAGATGCCGAGTCCCTTCGGCGTCGCCGCGCGGATCCGCGACGGGCATGCGCGCTGGCGGTCCTGCAGCTGGCGCGCGCATCGCTATGTCGGCAAGTCCGGCGGATGCCGCATCACGACCTGGGCGGTCGACCGCTACGAGCCCTGGATCCAGGAGACGATCGTCGGCGAGCTGATCGAAAAGGCCCGCGACGCGCTCGTCGTCTTCGACTCGGAAGGGCAGATCCAGATCTTCAATCCGAGAGCCGAGGCGCTCCTCGGGTACACGCTCTCCGAGGTTTCGGAGCGATCGTTCGAGATCTTCATGCCCGAGCGTTTCCGATCGCGTCGAGAACGGCTCTGGCAGCGGTTCGTCGTCGAGGGCGAGGGCCGGAGGAGCAGCCGCCCGACGCGCGTGCTGGCACGGCGCAAGGATGGATCGGAAATCGAGCTCTCGGTCTACGTGAGCCGCGTCGGGAACGATACCGCGCCGTTCGTGATCGCGTGCCTTCGAGACGTCGAGTCCGACCTCGCGGTCGAAGCGCGGCGCAAGCTGCTCGCTTCCCAACGGACCCAGGCGAAGCGGTACGAGATCCTCGGCAAGATCACGAACGGCATCGCGCACGACTCGAACAACCTGCTCGGCGCGATCGTCAACCTGACGAACCTCGCGCTGGACGCGATCGAGACGGCGTCGCCCGCGCGCGCGTATCTGCAGGACGTCAAGCGGGCGACCTTCCGGATCGCCGAGCTCTGCAAGCGCCTCATGATCTTCACGGGAAGGAAGGAATCGGGGCTCGAGCCGATCGACCTCTCGAGCGAAGTCGGCGCGATGCGGCGCCTCGTCGAAGCTTCCGTCACGCGGACGACGGAGCTTCGATTCGAACTGGCCGCCGGGCCACTGACGATCTTGGCGGACCTGACCCAGCTCCACCAGCTGCTGTTGAACCTCGTCGTCAACGCCGCCGAGAGTCTTTCCGGTGCCGCCGGGCGAATCGCGGTCCGGACCGGGATCGAGCCGCTCGACGACG
Source organism: Myxococcota bacterium (assembly GCA_963169575.1). Classification (GTDB taxonomy): domain Bacteria; phylum Myxococcota_A; class UBA9160; order UBA9160; family UBA4427; genus UBA4427. The sequence goes on from CAUJGH010000128.1 coordinate 2,572, forward strand.
TCCGATGCGCAGACGCCTACATGGTCGACGAGATGCCCGACGGGCCGTGTGCCTTCCTCGAAGTCTCGGATACGGGCCGCGGCATCGACGAGGCGACGCGCGAGCGGATCTTCGAGCCGTTCTTCTCGACCAAGCCGGATCCGGGCCACGGTCTCGGCATGGCCGTCGTTCTCGAGATCGTGCGCGCCCACGGCGCCTCGATCCAGATCCGCTCGCGCCGGGGCCACGGCAGCGCGGTCACCGTGTTCTTTCCGCTGTCCGATGCGAAGACCGTCCGTGCGATGCCGACGGGGCGGAATGCGTCGCTCTGGTCGGGCTCTTCGCGGGGGACGATCCTGCTGGTCGACGACGAGGACGTGCTGCGCACCACGACGAAGCGGCTGCTCGCGGCAGCCGGCTACACCGTGGTGACCGCAGCGGACGGCGTCGAGGCGATCGCGATCTTCGAGGCCGATCCCGGTCGCTTCGACCTCGTGATCCTCGATCTCGCCATGCCGAGGCTGAACGGCTGGCAGGCGCATCGGCAGATCTGCGCGATCCGGGCCGCTGTGAAGGTGCTGTTCGTGAGCGGATGGCCCGAGGCGATCGCGCGGATGGAGCTGATCGAGGGAGGGCCCGCCGATTTCATCCAGAAGCCCTACGAGGTCTCGGCGCTGCTCCAGCGGGTCGAGGAGATCATTGCTTCCAGGGCTTGAGCTTCTCGAGGAGCGCGGCCTGCGATCGGACCTCGAGCTTCAAGAAGATGTTCTTGAGATGACGCCGAACCGTGTTGGCGCTGATGTGGAGCTTCGCGCCGATCGTGGAGAGTCGGTAACCCTCCTCGAGGCAGGCGACGATCTCGCGCTCGCGGCGGGTCAGGCGTTCGAGCTGCTCTTGCACGGCCGGTGGATGGCACGACGGCGCCGCGGCGCTCCCGGCGCCGCCGATGCCGCCACGGATCGCGGACGATTCCGATCCCGCCTCGCCCGGCCCGCTCGTCAGCCGCGCGAGATCGTGCTCGACCCGGCGGATGTGCGAGAGCACCGCCTGGATCGACTGCGTGCGTGAGCGCGCGCTGATGCCCTCGTCCACCAGACGGACGAGCTCCTCCATCTCGAAGGGCTTGACGAGGTAGCCGACGATCCGGAGCCCGACGGCCTCGACGGCGGTCTCCACGGTGGGATAGCCGGTCACGAGGATGATCGACGGCTCCGCGGACGAGCGAGCCGCTCCGCGAACGAACTCGAGGTCCATGTTGCCTTCGATCCGGATGTCCGAGATCACGACGGACGGGGATTCGGCCTCGATCAGCTCCCAGGCCTCCTGGACGTCGGACGCGACGAGGCAGCGGTAGCCCACCGTGCTGAGGGCTCGTTCGGTCGAGGTCCTGAAGAGATCGTCGTCGTCGACGAGCAGGATCGACTGATTGGCGTCGAGCGACATCCGGAACATCCCCTCGGCGAAGGCGTTGCCGGCCGATCTTATGCCATTTCAGCTGCGAGAAGATGGCCCAAAAAGGGTCATTTTGGCAGCTGGCACCCCGTCGAGACGGGATGCCGGGGAACGCAGCCGGTCGTCGACGTTCGTCCCCGCGTCGCATTTTCGGCGTACACGCCCCGCCTGGGCACCGTCCGGCCCCGCCCGCCGTGCGCGCGAGCCGGCCAGCTCCGAATCCCGTTCCGATGAAGAGTCGCGCGCGCGGCGACCCCCCTCCGCCTCCCGCAGCGGATCGGAGTCCTCGGATAGCACCGCGGACTAACAATGGAGGAGGCGTGATCCGGCATGCGCCAGACAGGGATGATCCGACATGGGTCAGTCGCGCGCGATCCGCCATCGGATTCGGGCCATTTACGAGCGCGCTCTTCGAATCCCTTTCAGCTCGCCAGAGGCTTCGCCGAACCCCGGCTCCAAGTCGCGATGTGGTTCGAGACGAACCGGATCGCGCCGACCTAAGGAGGGGATCGTGTCGACAGGAAGTCGTGCATTCGCAGGGGCATGGAAGGCAATCTCGATCGCGCTGATCGTCGCGGCGGCGAGTCCGTCGGTCGGCTGGTCGCAGGCGACGGCGGATTCGGGGCAGGGCAGTGGCGCCGAATCCGCCGGATCGGCCGAGAATTGGTGGGATCGGCTGATTCCGCCGACGTCGATGTCGAGCGAGGTCGGGCGGGTCGACCTGCACGGATACGGGAGCTGGGCGTTCGCGGACACCAACGGGAATCCCTATCTCGGCGGAACGGCCAGCTCTTCCTGGGACGTCATCGCGGGCGGCTTGCTCGTCAGCGCGAAGGCGTTCGATCGGCTCTGGATCAATGCCCAGCTCTCCGCGGACACGCGCGAGGGCGATTCCGACATCTCGCTCGAGCGGGCCTTCGCGCAGTGGACCTTCGCGGATTGGCTCAAGCTGCGGGGCGGGCGTTCGCCGCACCCGATCGGAATCTATTCCGAGGTGCTCAACGTCGGTACGACGCGTCCCTTCTTCGATCTTCCGCAGGGCGTCTACGGACCGACCGGGACGACGACGCTCTCGTACGATGGCGCCGGGCTGACCGGATCGATCGTCCTGCGAGACTGGGAGTTCATCTACGATGCCTATGCCGGCAAGGCGATCGACGAGTTCGCCGCACCCTATGTCGTCGCGCTCACTGGGCCCATTCCGGGACCCGGAAGCGTCGTCGTCACCGACGCGCACGACACCTTCGGCGGCCGGCTCCAGATCCTGCCCCCGATCGAGGGCCTGACCGTCGGCGTCAGCGCCTATCGCGCCGAGATCGATCAGACCCCGGGAACGCGGACGGAGCGGATCGTCTACGGTGCCCAATTCGAGTACGCGCAGGAGAACTACTCGCTGCGCGCCGAGTACTACAAGCAGGAGGCGGACGGCTACAAGACGAACGCCGACAACGCATACGTGATGGGCACCGTCCGCCCGTTCGCGCTCATGCCGCTCGGCGAGAGCGCGACCTTGCTCGATCGAGTCGAGATCGCGGCCCTCTGGAACATGTACCAGATCCGCAGGGTCGAGCCGGCGCCGGGCTTTCCGATCCGGACCCCGAAGCAGTTGAAGAACCACCGGGAATGGGCCCTCGGCCTGAACTACTGGTTCACGCCGACCTTCGTCGCGCGCGCGGAATACCACATGATCTACGACAACGTGTTCGCGCACGAAGGCTCGACGTTGCTCACCAAGCTCGGGCCGCCGCGAGATCTCGACAACGAGACCCAGCTCGTCAAGGTCGGCCTCGACTTCAGCTTCTAGGGGAGGGACGGACCATGAACGGCAAGATTCGACGGATCGTGATCACTCTCCTCGCATCGACTCTGCAGGTCGCGATTGCCTCGGCCGCCCTGGCGGGAGAGTTCCGGGTCATCGTGAACGAGGCGAGTCCCGTGAGGTCGCTGCGCACCGAGGACGTCCAGCGATACATGCTGGGCAAGACGACGCGATGGGCGCATGGGCTGCCCATCCAGGCGGTCGACCAGACGCAGAGCTCGTCGACGCGCGCGGCCTTCTCGCGGGACGTACTCGGGAAGTCGGTGTCGGCGGTCAAGGGGTACTGGCAGAGCCAGATCTTCTCCGGTCGCGGCGTCCCGCCGGCGGAGCTGCCGTCGGACGACGCGGTGCTCGATTTCGTCCGGCGCAATCCCGGGGCCATCGGTTATGTGGCGTCGGGGACACCGCTGGTCGGTGTGAAGGCCGTCGAGCTCGAATGAGCGGCGGCGGCGCGGGACCGGCCCACGGCCGAACGCCCGCGCCGCACGCCGCCTGCGGCCGGCCCTGCCGAGCGGATCAAGCCGAAGCAGGGCGGTCGAGGACGGTCGGAAGCCGTACGGCGAAGGCGGCACCCGACGCGACTTCGGGATCGAGCCGAAGCGTCCCGTCATGAGCCTCGACGATGCCGTGCGCGACCGAGAGGCCGAGACCGGTTCCGCCCTGATGCAGGCGCGTCGTGAAGAAGGGCTCGAAGATGCGCGGTCGATCGGCCGGAGAGACGCCGGGACCGTCGTCGCGAACGAGGGTCTGCGACTCGCCGCCGTCGACGCGGCCCTCGAACCCGATTCGAACCGGCCCGTCGCGGCTCTCGAGCGCATTCCGGATCAGGTTCACGAAGACCTGCTCGATCTGGATCGGATCGATCATCGACCAGGAGCGTTCGTATTCCGGCTCGAAATCGAGCACGAGCTCCGCGCCTCGCTCGCGCGCATCCGTCTCGCAGATCGCGATCGCGCTGCGAACGGCGACCGCGACGCGGCCGAGTGTTCGCGTGCCCGACTGCTTGCGCGCGAAATGGAGCAATCCGTTCGCGATCCGCCCGCATCGGATCGCCTGCAATCGGATGTCCTCGAGCAGTCGGATCTGATTCGGATCGGCCCCCGGCCCGGCCTCGATGAGTCCCAGCTCCGCACACGCCAGGATCGAGCCGACCGGATTGTTGATCTGATGCGCCACGCCCGCCGCCAGCGTCCCGAGCGAGGCGAGCCGTTCGGCGTCCCGCAGCCGCTGCTGACTGACCTCCAGCTCCCGCGTCCGTTCCTCGATCCGGATCTCGAGCTCCTTCTGCTGCTGGACGCGGGCTTCCTCGAGGCGGTGCTCCGCCGTGACGTCCTGGATGATGATCTGGCGTGCGGGGCGGCCTTCCCAGGCGATCTCCATCCAGCGGATCTGGACCGATCGCAAGGCAGCGCGCAGGTTGCGGATCGGGATCGTCTCGTCGTCGACGAGGCGGGATGCGAGGGCTTCCCAGTCGTCGAGGATTCGCTTCCGGTCGACGTCGCGAACGAAGTCGAGCAGATCCTGGATCGCCGTCGTCCCGATCTTCTCCGGATCGATGCCGACGATCTCGGCCAGGGCGCCGTTCGAATACACGATCGTGCTGCCGACGACCACGGCGACGCCGTTCGGGGAGTTGTCGACTAGCAGACGGTACTTCTCGTCGGATTGGCGCAGCTCGGTGACGTCGCGGAGATGGACGACGATCCCGTGGACGCCGGGCGTATCGAGATGGTTCGAGAGGATGGTGTCGAAATGCTTCCACTCGCGATCATCGCGCCCGCGCGCGCGGATCTGGAGACGAACGACGCGATTCGGCTCGGATCGCACCGCACGCCAGGCGGGAATCCGCTCGCCGAGGTCGTCCGGATGGGTGAACGAAGCCATCGTTCGACCCTCCGGCGACTCGTCGCCGAGGTCGAAGAGCCGCCGGATCGCGGGGCTCGAGTAGGTCACGCGCGCCCGGGCGTCGAAGACGCAGACCCCTTCCGAAGCGTGCTCGAGCAGCGCCCGGTAGCGCTGGTCCCGCGCGCGGACGCTCGTCAGGGCGAAATCCGCGACGTCCTCGATCGACCGGTCGGAGATGGTACGCGAGATCGTACCGACACCGGTGAGGATCACCGTCGCGAGCGCCGCGGAGAAGAGACGGTTGGTCTGGCGACTTTCGTCCACGGGCCCGAGTCCGGGAGCTTCGAGCGCTAGCCCGAGGTAGACGATGCCGAGGCCGACGAGGACCGCCGCGCCCCAGGCGGCGCAAGAACGACCGCGACAAGCAGCGGCGGCGATCGCGGGCACGGCGGGCGCCATCACGAGCGCAGACCCATCGGGTGCGCCCGTCAGCAGAGGCGCAGCCACCAGATAGAGAACCATGCCGCTGCATGCGCCATGACCGACGTGCACGATCGAGGGGCGCCGCCGCAGCAGAAAGGGAAGGGCGATCAAGGCCGCGCCGATCGACATCAGCGCGAACGTCGTGGCGGGCGTCCATCCCTCTCGCGTATGGAAGGCGATCGCGGTCAGGATGCCGATCCCGACGAGCAGGCTCGTGACCACGCCGGTTCGCGTGCAGCCGAGGACGTCGACGCCCTGCCCGATGACCGACGCGTCGACGAAGAGACCATCGAACCCTGCGATCAGGGAGCGGATTCTTCCCGAGAGCAGGGGCGACTCGCCGGAGCGGGCGGGGGGCATGGCGATCCATCCGTTCGGTCGGGCACGGAGGCAGGCGCGCGCGTGGCCCGAGCATACCCCCCGTGCGACGTGAGTCGATCCGAATTCGCCGGATTTTTCCGAACAGGGCAGGAGTCGAAGCAGCTCGAAAAGTTCGTTTTGGCAAGGATCGTCTCGTGGAGACGAACGGTGCTCTCCGCGTCCTCGCGTGCTGGCCCCGATTTGGGCCATTGGGTGCCGCAGGCGGGTCGCACCTAGCATGGATTCCACTCGCGATCGGATCGGATTCGCCGCGTCGCGGGCGGGTGCGCAAAGCCCAGCGCTCCGAGGCGATCGTGGGTCCGGGAACGGAGTCGGTCACCACGGGGCGCGCCCCCCCCTTCGGCACGAGCGCCGAAAGGACGAGGCCTCCATCGATCCGAAGTCCGCGGCGAGGGTCGGACGCCGCCCTACCGGTCGACGGGACGCGGGCGCGGCCGGGGAGCCGGGGGCGGCGCCGGAGGCGCGTCGGCTTCGGGGATCCACGTCCCCCGAGCCCTCTCTATAGATAGAAACAGGACCGGGGGGGCGTCTCGGGGCGCCCGCCCGGGCCGCCGAAAGAGGCGCGCCGGGGGTCTAGGCGTCGCTGGCGGAACCCGCTAAGGTCCGCGCTCCGACGGCCCGGTCCCATCCATGGACCTTCCGTCGGGCCGTCCGGCGCCGCTCTGCGAAGAGGGGGCCGCGCGGAGCCCGCTCGAGGTTCGGCGCTCTTCGGAGCGCTCGAGACCCGCCGATCGGGCCAGAGAAATGGCAGCGCGCCCGTAGCTCAGATGGATAGAGCATCAGCTTGCGGAGCTGAGGGTCGCACGTTCGAGTCGTGCCGGGCGCGCCATTCTTTCGCGATCTCCCGCCCATGGGCGTGGCCGCGTGTTCACCCATTGCTCATGCTCGAAGGATCGAGTTCTCGAGAGCCTGGCATTTCCAGTGCCTGGCCCATCACTCGAGCGGGGCAGCACGATCGAGCTGGGGCCGGTCAGCGGGCGCGCCAGCCTCGACGTGCTGCGCGCGCGCAACGTGAGCTCGACGGGCCTCGGCGTATGCGTATCCCACGGATTCGCAGGGATCGATCTCGCGGAAGAGGTCCAGCTCGTCGTGACGCTGCCCGGTCGTCGTTCCTTCCTCGCGCGCGGCATCATCAAGCACGTCACGGAAGCCGGCGCAGACCTGCGTCACTTCGGCCTCGAGTTCACCGCGATCACCGACGAGGACCGCGAAGCGATCCTGAAATACGTCGGCTCCCGGCTCGACGGACGCTGATCTCGGCCAGTGCCAGCGCAGCCTGCCGGCTCGTCGAGCCACCTGATCCCACTCCGTCCGGCTCGAACGTTCTCAGCAGGTCGCTTCTTCGATCGGCTCGCGGCCGGGACGCGGGTCTTCCCGATCCAGCGGTCGTTCGCCGCACGTGCGCGCGCAGCTACCTCGATGGCATCGATCGCGCAGAACCCCTCGCCCGCGGCGAACTCGTCGCCCGGTCGAAATCGTCTGCAGTCATCCGAAATGAATCACGATTAATGACCCATTTGGGACTAGTCGGATCGTTCGCGCATTCATCAATTCGAGTGACGGACCTTCCGGGCGGCGCACCATTGCAACCCAGACCGTCGGGGGGACGGATCCTCTGCTCGGAAATCGATACTCGACGTGTAGCGCCTAATACCGAGACGCCGTCCGCCGATACGATTGCGACACCCGATGAGAAATGGGAGGTTTCATGGCTGGTCTTCTGGCGCTCGCCGTGTTCGTCGTCTTCAACACCGCGGTCGGCCTGCGACTGCTCCACACGGCCGCTCGAGGCGGAGGCGCCGCAGCCTGGACCTGCGGCTTCGGCTTCACGTTCATCGGGCTCCTGGGGCACCCGCTCCACATGATCTCGGGCGCCGGTGCGCTGCCCGTCGGAGAGGTCGATCATGCCCTGAGCGCCGCGGGATCGGTCTTCATCGCCGCCGGACTCAGCGCCTTCTTCGCGTTCACGCTGATCGCCTTCCGGCGAACCCAGACCTGGGCCTGGATCTTCACCGCCGCCGGCGTCGCCCTCCTCTTCGTCTCCGCCTTCGGACAGATCGGCGCACTCGCGACCGCGCCGCCGGAGATGCCGTCGGCCGAGGCGACCCGGAACTGGTCGATGCTGCTCGGCGCGCTCTCGACGATCTGTTATGCCTGGAGCGGAATCGAGGGCATCGCGGAATGGGCGCGTGCCCGAAGGCGTACGGCGCTCGGCCTCACGGACCCGCTCACCGCGAATCGGATCCTGCTCTGGGGCATGCACGGCGTCTGCGTGACCTTGCTGAACGCGATGCTGATGACGCTGAGCGCCCGGGGCGTGAATCTGGGCGAGAGCCTGCTCGCGCAGCTCGGCACGGCGTTCTTCTCGCTCGTCTCGTGCACGACGATCACGCTCGCGTTCTTCCCGACCCGCGCATGGTCGTCCTGGGTCCGGCGAAGCGCCGCGCTGGCGGAGGCCTGAACCATGTCCACCTCTTCCGCCTTCGAATTCGTGAGCGACCAGCTCGAGCAGCTGACCCACTTCAACCGCCTCGAGGCCCGCGGCACGCTCCGCTTCGCACTCAAGGCCGCCGGCCTGGACGGCAACGCCGTCAACGCGGCCCAGATGGGCGTGGTCATCGCGCGGACGCTCCCGCAGGAGCTCGAGTCGCGCGGCATCGCCAACGCCGCCGCGCTGTGCCAGACGATCGCTCGCGGACTGGCGGGGATCGAGTCGGGACCGGCCCGCGCGTCGACCGACGACGTGTTTCGCCGGCTCGGCGGCTGATCCGGCCCCGCGCGATGCGAGAGGGGCCGGTTCGTGCCGGATCACGCCGCGGGCCGGAGACCATCGGCCGAACGCTCCGGCGGATTCTCTCCCCGCCTCACCAGAGCGTTCCGCGGTCGACGACGAGCGCCGTCCCCGTCACCGACGCCGCGGCATCCGACGCGAGATAGGCGATCGCCTCGGCGATGTCGGGCGGCGGCATCTGGCCGGGAATCGTGCCCTGCATACGGGCGAAGAGTCCGTAGTCGACGTCGACGGGCAGGGTCGCCGTCGCGCCGGCCGACATCGGCGTCGCGACGCCGCCCGGGCAGACGCAGTTGACCCGGATGCCCGCCGATGCGAGCTCGACGGCGAGCGAACGCATCAGCAGCAGGACGCCTCCCTTCGATGCACAGTAGGCCGAGTTGTACGGCTGTCCCTGCAGGCCCGAGATCGACGCGACGGTCACGACGTTCCCCTTCGATCGCCGCAGATGGGGGATCGCCGCCTGGCTGACGAGCATCGGCCCCGCCAGGTTCACGGCGAGATGGAGATTCAACAGCTCGAGCGAGAGATCGTCGATCTTCGAGAAGCGGTTGATGCCGGCCACGTTGAGACAGACGTCGAGCCCGCCGAGCCGGTCGACGGCGGCCGTCATCGCCGCGGAGACGGAGGCGGGATCGGTCACGTCGCAGTGGGACACACCGTCGGCAATCGCGACGTCGACGCCCTCGACGCGCGCGCCCTCCTTTCGGAAGAGCGCCGCCGTGGCCGCGCCGATGCCCGATGCGGCGCCGGTGATGAAGACGCGCTTTCCCTCGAATCGCATGCTCTCTCCTCGTTTCGGGATCGTTCAGGGCTTGATGAATCGCAGGACGACCCGGTCGCTCTTGCCCCTGAGCGGCCCGGCAGCGCTCGGCGCGGCGTTCCAGTCGCGCGGATCGTCGGGATTGCGCAGGAGGCCGAGCTCGGCATCGAGTCGGAACCCGGCGGCCTCGATCTCATCGATCAGCAGTCGGCGATCGACGCGGTGGAGCGATCGGGCGTCGCGCTCGCCGCTTCCCTTCGCCGCGAGATGATCGACGACGCCGTAGACGCCGCCCGGACGGAGGGCCTCGTAGACGCGCCGGTTCATCCGGGCGCGATCGGCACCCTGCCAGATGGCGTCGTGATAGGCGAGCACGAGGACGACGACATCGAGGGGGATGGAGGCCTCGGGGATCGGATCGTCGAGCGCCCGCTCGACGGCGTGGACGTGGGCGAGCTCGGGCTTCTCGAGTCGGGCGGCGAGCGGGGCGCGGGCGAAGCGATCGAGGACGAAGCTGTTGTTTTGTGCGAGGACGTACCCGGCATCGCCGACCGCGCGGGCGAGGAGCTCGGTCGTGTAGCCCGTGCCGGCAAAGAGCTCGGCGACGCGCTGGCCGCGGGTGATGCCGAAGAAGGTGAAGACTTCGCCGGGGCGTTGCTCGGCGTCGAGGGCGCGATCGGCTTCGGACCGGCCGGGGGCAGCGAGGATCTCGTGCCAGAGCGGGCTCATCTCGATGGATTCGAAGACGAGGGGCGCGCGGTCGCCGGAGGATCCGGGCTTCGCCCGCGCGGCGGCCGGCGGGGCGCTGGCCTCGGATCGATCCAGTCCCTGGCAGCCGTTCGTACAGGCGGAGGCGACGAGGAGGAGCACGATCGCGCTCTTCAATCCAGACATCGATCGGGGTCCTCGTCGGTGGGAGAGGCCGGGCTGCGCAGGGGCGAACGCGGTCTGCACGCGCTTCGAGACGCGTCGAACGATCGCCCACCGAGATCGTCACGGCTATGGTGCGAAGAATCGATCGCCGGCGCGGATCGCGGTCTTCCGATCCCGGGTGCCGAGCCGGTGGAGACCCGAGTCCGAATGGAGTCTTCGGATTCCGGAGCGGGCGACGCAGACGAACGAGGAACTTCGATGTCTCTCCTGCGCCGCGCGATCGGCCGTGCAGAATCGGTTCGGGGCGCTCGTTCCCTTCCCCGCCCGACCGCGACTTCGTGAGCGGAATCGGATCGACCGGTTCGGGGGAGGCGCTCCTTTCATCGCGGCGCCGGAGGCTCTTGTTCGGAGCCCTCTACTTCTCCGAGGGGGCGCCGGTCGGTCTGATCTGGTGGGCCTTGCCGGTCTGGCTCCGTGCTGGCGGCATGGCGCCGGGCGAGATCGCGCGGCTGACGGCGCTGGTCGCCTGGCCCTGGGCCCTGAAATTTCTCTGGGCGCCCTTCATCGACGGGCTGGCCGGGCGACGCTTCGGCATCCCCGGCGCGATCCTCGCGGCGCAAGGCTTCATGATCCTCTCGCTCGCGCCGCTGCTGCTGGTCGGATTCGAGTCGGTCGAATCCTGGATCGTCGCGCTGCTGCTCGTCCATGCCCTCGCGGCCTCGACCCAGGATGCCGCGATCGACACCCTCGCGATCCATTCCGTCCCCGCGTCCGAGCGCGGCGCGGTCAACGGCTGGATGCAGGTCGGGATGCTCGCCGGGCGGGCGCTCTTCGGGGGCGCTGCGGTCCTCGTCGCGGCGCGCGTCGGAGAGCAGGCGGTCCTCGCCGGTCTGCTGCTCGCGATCGCGATTCCCGCGTTCGTCCTCCTGCGCGCCGAGGATCTGCGCGCGCCCTCGCCAGGCGTCGTCCGCCCGCGCCGATCGATCGCCCGCTCGCTCGCGCGGATGTTCCTTCGCCGCACGACATGGATCGGTTTCCTGATCGCCTCGACGATCGGAGCGAGTTTCGAATCGCTGGCGTCGCTCGCAGGCCCGTTGCTGCTCGACCAGGGCGCGAGCCAGGATCTCGTCGGATTCTTCTTCCTCGTCCCCTCGGTCCTCTGCATGGCCGCCGGGGCCTTGCTGGGCGGGCGGATCTCCGACGTCTGGGGTCGCCGCCGGGCGACGCTCGTCTTCGAGACCCTGGCGGCGTTTCTCGTCGCGTGTGTCGGCGCCGCTGCGCTCTGGCTCCCGGGCCGGACCGACGTCTTCTTCGTGCTGCTCGCGAGCGTCTACGTCGCGATGGGACTGGCGACCGCTGCGCTGTACGCTCAGCTCATGGATCTGACGGAGCGCACCATCGCCGCGACGCAGTTCGGCGCCTTCATGGGCGGGATCAACCTCTGCTATGTCTGGGCGACGATGCTCGTCGGGTTCCTGATCGATCGGCTCGGATACGGGCCGTCCCTGTTGATCCTTTCGCTCTGCTCGTTCGCGGCTCTGCCGCTGCTCTTCCTGCTGCCGCAGCGGGATCCGGGCGAGGCATGAGCGCGATCGGGGCGTCTGGGGCGTCTGGGGCGTCTGGAGATCGGTCGCCCCGCTCAGCGCGCGCGGCGCGCCCCGACTTCTTCCGAGGGTTCGCGATAGTCCGGAAAATGTCTGCGCTGGATCCGGCTCTCGTCGACTTCGACCATCGCGCGCAGCACGTCCCTGCGCGAAATCTGCCCGACGAGCCGGCCGTCCTCCACGACGGGCAGTCGCTGGACGCTGTGATCGAGGAAGAACTGCGCCAGCGCATAGATGTCCTGATGGGACTCGACGGCCTGGAAATCCGTACTCATGGAATGCGCGACGACGCCCTCGCCGCCGTGGTCGTCGGCGTAGAAGACGCCCGAGCTCAAGACACGCAGACAATCGAACTCCGAACAGATGCCTGCGAGCCGGCCCTCTGCGTCGAGCACGGGCGCGCCCGAGACCTGGTATTTGAGCAGGACGCGCACCGCGTCGAGGATCGCCATCTCCGGCGTCAGCACGACGAGCGCGCGGGTCATGATGTCGGACGCGGTCGGGAGCGGGGCGGAGAGCGGCGGTCGGATGGAGCTCATGGCACACCTCCATTGCCGATACTGCCGCCAGCCTACTCGTCCTGCTCGGATTTGAATAGCCCCGAAGCGCGAATGGCCCCGGGGGCAGGCATTTCTTCTCTCTCGCGACGCATTTCTGCGCGACGTCTGCTGGTGTCGCTCGGGCGGCCGAATGTTCCTCTGGTCCCGCCGTCCGATCGTGGCCATCCCGTCGACGGCCTCTCAGCCGCCTCCGTCCATCCGGATCACGCTGCGCGCGATCGCGCCGGTGCGCAGCGCGTCGAAGCCCGCGTTGATCTCGTCGAGGCCGATCCAGCGCGAGACGAGCTCGTCGAGCTTGAGCCGACCCTGCAGATAGAGGTTCACGTAGGTCGGCATGTCGATCCGGAAGCAGGTCGAGCCCATCGACGAGCCCTGGATCCGCTTCTCGCTGAGCAGGTCGACGGCGTGGAGCTCGATGTTCGTTCCGATCGGGATCATGCCGATCACGGTCGCGGTTCCGCCGACGCCGAGCATCCGGAAGCATTGCTCGGCGGTCTGCTTGAGCCCGACGGCCTCGATCGCGTGGTCGACACCGCCTCTCGTCAGCTCGACGACCTGCGCGACGGGATCGCCCGCGCTCGCGTCGACCGTGTCCGTCGCTCCGAACTGCACGGCGAGCGCGAGCTTGTCGCGGATCCGGTCGACGGCGATGATGCGCTCCGCGCCGGCGAGGCGCGCGCCCTGGATGGCGTTGAGGCCGATGCCGCCGCAGCCGACGACGGCGACCGTGTCGCCGGGGCCGACCTTCGCCGTGTTCTGCGCTGCGCCGACGCCGGTGACGACGCTGCAGCCGAGCAGCGCGGCCTTCTCGAGCGGGATCTCCTTCGTGATCTTCACGACGGCTCTTTCGTGGACGAGCATCTGCTCGGCATAACACGAGAGCTCGAAGTACTGGTGCACGGGCTGGCCGCCGCGGCTGAGCCGCGGCTTTTCGCCGGGGCGGCGCAGGAGCCCCTCGTGGGAGCAGAGATGCGATCGGCCGCGCAGGCATTGTCGACACGCGCCGCAGGCCATCGAAACGCAGGTGACGACGTGGTCGCCGGGCGCCACGTAGTCGACTTCGGATCCCACGGCCTCGACGACGCCCGAGGCCTCGTGGCCCAGCACGGTCGGGCAGGCGCAGGGATATTTGCCCTCCTGGAAATGCAGGTCGCTATGGCAGATGCCCGAAGCGACGGTCCGGATCAGGACTTCGCGCGGCCCGGGCGAGTCGACGGTGACGTCGAGGATCTCGAGGGGCTTTCCGACTTCGGTGAGGACGGCGGCTCGCATGCGGGGCTTCTCCGGGGATGCATCGATCGAATCGCGAAGCGGGACGGCGCAGCGATCGTCGCTGCTCCGCTTCGCACCGGCGCGATGATGGCTCTTTCGGGGCTCCCGAACGGTAGCCGGATTGCGACGCGTCCGGACGATCCGGGGGAGGCCGGCGCGCGGGTCATCGCTGCGCCGGATGCCGTTCGCGCCGGCCGGATGCTACTGATCGTTCGGTCCATCCCGCATCCCGCCCCGAGCTTCTCGTGGAGCGTGTCCGCGGCGAGTGAAGAGAGAAGCGCGAAGAAGCGCGAAGAGTCGCGAGGAGGAGAAGCAATGCTCGACGTCATCGTTCGGGGCGGCCAGCTCGTCGACGGCACCGGCAATCCCGCCCGGACGGCGGACGTCGCGATCGCTGCGGGACGGGTCGTCGCCGTCGGTCGGCTCGACGAATCGGCCCGGGTCGAAATCGATGCCGACGGCCTCGTCGTCTGTCCGGGATTCGTCGATCCGCATACCCATTACGACGCCCAGCTCTTCTGGGATCCCCATGCCGATCCGTCGAGCATCCATGGCGTCACCTCCGTCATCGGCGGCAACTGCTCCTTCGCCCTGGCGCCGATCCGCGCCGGCGACGCGGACTACACGCGCCGCATGATGGCGAGGGTCGAGGGGATGCCGCTCGCGGCCCTGGAGGAAGGTGTCCCCTGGCGCTGGGAGTCCTTCGGCGACTATCTCGGCGCGCTCGATGGGCGGATCGCGGTCAACGCCGGGTTCATCGCCGGTCATTCGGCGCTTCGGCGTTATGTCCTCGGGCCCGACGCCAATCGCCGTGCGGCATCGCCGGACGAGCTTCGCCGGCTCCGCGAGGTGCTCGCTGCGTCGATCGAGGCCGGGGCGCTCGGTCTCTCGACCGACATCTCCGAATCCCACATGGATGGCGATGGCGCGCCCATCCCGGCGAAAGGTGCGACCCCCGAAGAGCGGCTCGCGCTCTGCGAGATCGTCGGCCGCCACGAAGGAACGACGCTGTCGGGCATCTTCGAAGGCGGAAGCAACGGCTGGAGCGACTTCGAGCGCGATCATCTCGTGCGGATGTCCGCCACGGCGAACCGCGTGCTCAACTGGAATCTGATGGTCGTCGATGCGAGCGTCCCCGAGCGCGCCCGCAGCCAGCTCGAGCTCTCGCACCACGCGCGTGCCCAGGGCGGGCGAATCGTCGCGCTGCTCATGCCCGTCATCGTCCCGATGAACATGAGCTTCGGAAACTATTGTGCGCTCTTCCTGATCCCGGGCTGGCGCGAGACCATGGCGCTGCCCCCCGCACAGCGCATGGCCGCGCTGGCCGATCCTGCAACGCAATCGCTGCTCCAGGCGACGGCGACCAGCCCGAAGGCGGGGATGTTCCGGCGACTCTCCGATTTCGCCGGGTACGTCATCGGCGACACCTTTTCCGAGGCGAATCGGGGGCTGACGGGTCGCAGCGTCCGGGACATCGCCGCCGAGCGCGGCCTCGAGCCTTTCGAGGCGCTGATTCGCGTCGTGCTCGCCGACGATCTCCGAACGGTCCTCTGGCCCTCGGCGCCCGACGACGACGACGCGCATTGGGCGCTGCGCGCGAGCCTCTGGGACGATCCGGACATCCTGCTCGCCGGATCCGATGCGGGCGCGCATCTCGATCGCATGTGCGGCGGCTCGTACCCGACGCAGTTCCTCGCCGATTGTCTGCGCGGCCGGCGCTTGATGTCGCTCGAGCGGGCCGTCCACGAACTCTCCGCCAAGCCGGCGCGGCTCTTCGGACTGCGAGACCGGGGCCTCGTCGCACCTGGGGCATACGCCGATCTCGTGGTCTTCGATCCGACCTCGGTCGGCGCTGCGCCGGCCCGGCTGGTACACGACCTCCCGGGCGGCTCCGCGCGCGTCACGGCGGACTCGATCGGCGTGCGTCACGTGTTCGTGAACGGCGTCGAGACGGTTCGCGAGGGCAGGGTCACGGGCGCGAAGCCCGGGACGGTCCTGCGGTCGGGGCGCGACACGGCGACCGTGACCGCCCGCTGATCGCGCCGGCGGACGCGCAGAGTCCGCGGCTATCGTCCGGGGCGAAGGAGACCCCGCGATGAGCGATTCGAAGAGGACGATCGGCGAGGCCGAGCTGCGCGACCGGGTACGGGCGCTGCTCGCGCAGGCGCATCCCGACGCGGTCGATCGCGTCACGTTCCGCCGCGCGCAATACGATCACGGCCTCGCCTGGGTCCACTTTCCCGAAGGTTACGGCGGGCTCGGTCTCAGCCCCGGCATGCAATCGATCGTCGACGACGAGATCGCCCTCCATGCGCGGACGATCTACTGGAATCTCGCCATCAACGCGATCGGCATCGGCATGGGCGCGCCGACCGTGATGACCTACGCGGCGGAGCACTACAAGCAGCAGCTGCTGCCGCGCATCTTCACCGGCGAGGACATCTGGTGCCAACTCTTCAGCGAGCCGAGCGCCGGCTCCGACGTCGCGGGTCTCGCGACGCGCGCCGTCCGCGACGGCGACGACTGGATCGTGAACGGACAGAAGGTCTGGGCTTCGATCGCCCACAAATCGAGCTGGGCGATGCTGCTCGCACGCACCGATCCGAACAAGCCGAAGCACGACGGGCTCTCCTATTTCCTGCTCGACATGAAGTCGCCGGGCGTCGACGTTCGCCCGCTCTACCAGATCACCGGCGATGCCGAGTTCAACGAGGTCTTCCTGAACGACGTGCGCATCCCCGGCGACCGCATTCTCGGCAAGGAGGGGATGGGCTGGCGCGTCGCGATCACGACGCTCATGAACGAACGCGTCGCGCTCGGCGGCTCGTCGCGGCCGGGCCATGGGCTGTCGGAAAAGCTGCTGAATCTCTGGCGCGAGGAAGGGCCCTCGGGCCCGCGCGGCGCGGATGGGCGCTCGGCCGCCGAGATCGCCGTGCTGCGCGACGCGGTCGTCCGGCTCCACATCGAGTCGGAGCTGCTCGGCATCACGAACCAGCGTACGAAATCCGCGATGCGCGCGGGCAACCCCGGTCCCGAGGGCTCCGTCGCGAAGCTCGTGCAGGCGGAGCTCAACAAGAAGATCACGGAGCTCGGGCTCGAGCTGATCGGCTCGGACGCGCTCGTCTACGAGACGGGCTATCCGCTGCGCCGCGGCGAGGACTTTCCCGCGCGAACGCGTCGGGAGAACGCCAAGCACGACTTCCTGCGCGCCCGTGCCAACTCGATCGAGGGCGGGACCTCCGAGGTCATGCGCAACATCCTGGCCGAGCGGATGCTGGGTCTGCCCGGCGAGCCGCGGGTCGACAAGGACGTGGCCTGGAAGGACATCCCGCGCGGTTAGGCGGGCATCGGGAAAGGCGAGAGGCGAGGGGCGAGATGGACATCCGTTTCAGCGACGAGCACGAAGAGCTGCGACGCACGATCCGGCAATTCCTGTCGGCCGAGTCGGGAGAGCAGGCGGTTCGGGCGGCGATGGCGACCGAGCGCGGCCACGACCCGAAGCTCTGGCAGCGCATGGCGCAGGAGCTCGGTCTCGCAGGCCTCGTCGTGCCCGAGAACTTCGGCGGCGCCGGCATGGGGCCGATCGAGGCCCTGGTCGCCTTCGAGGAGATGGGGCGCGTACTGGTCTGCGCACCGGCGCTCGCGAGCCATTTCGCCGCCAATGCGATCCTCGCGGTCGCCGGCGAAGCCGACCAGGAAGCGCTCCTGCCGGGGATCGCCGCGGGGACCTCGCTCGCGACGGTGGCCCATGTCGACGCCGCCGGTCGCTGGGATCTCTCCATCGTTTCGAACGAAGCGCGCCGCGAAGGTGAGAGCTGGCGCCTCGATGGCGTCTGGCGTTATGTCCTCGATGGCCACGTCGCCGATCGGCTGCTGCTGGTCGCCCGCGTTCCGGACGGGCTCGGTCTCTTCCTCGTCGAAGGCGAGGCGACCGGACTGACCCGCAAGGCCCTGCCGGGCCTCGATCTCACGCGGCGACTCGCCGAGCTGCGCTGCAGCGCCGTCGCCGCCCGGCGGATCGGTGAGGGCGATGCTCGCCCCGGGCTCGAACGAGCGCTCCAACTGACGATCGCCGCGCTCGTCGCCGAGCAGACCGGCGGCGCCGCGCGCTGCCTCGAGATCGCGACGGATTACGCGAAGTCCCGCTACCAGTTCGGACGCCCGATCGGCTCCTTCCAGGCGATCAAGCACCACTGCGCCGACCTGCTGGTCTCCGTCGAGCTGATGAGATCCGCCGCCTACCATGCGAGCTTCGTCGCCGCGACCGGCGAGGGCGACCTCGAGACGGCCGTGCATCAGGCGAAGGCCTGGTGCTCGGAGGCGTATTTCGAGGTTGCCGCGGAGAACATCCAGATCCACGGCGGCATGGGCTTCACCTGGGAATACCCGGCCCATCTCTATCTGAAGCGCGCGAAGTCGAGCGAGGTCCTGTTCGGCAGCCCCGCTCGCCACCGCGAGCAGATCGGCGAGCGGCTCGGGCTCTGATGCGCGGAGCGAATGTCTGGGGACCTCGGGCGCGCGACCGGCTACTGCCGCGCCGATTCCCTCGACGCCGCGACGGTGACGCCGTCGAAGTCGACGTAGGGTGCTCGCCGAAACAGATCCGGATCCCGAAGGAATTCGACGAAGAGGGGCGTCGCATCGTCGCCCCAGAACAGCTCGCCCCGGTGGGCGAACGTGGGAACGCCGTAGACACCACGCGCGATCGCCTCCGCGGTGTTTGCGTGGAGTCTCTGCTTGACGGCGGGATCGCCGATCACCGTCTCGACGTCCGGGAGCGCGAGAGACCGTGCGATGGCGGCCATGCTCGCCGGGTCCTGTCCGTCCTGCCCCTCGCCCCAGACGTGCCGATAGATCGTCCGGACCGATTCGACCGTCTCGCCCGCGGCGATGCAGAGGCGAAGGAGCGTCAGTGGATTGAAGGGATGTCGCGGCGGGCCGGCGAATGGAAGGCCGCGGGAGGCGGCCAGCCAGCGCGTGAAGAAGTAGGTCTGTCGCTTCTTGGCGGGGATTTCCGCGGGCCCTTTGTGTCCCCAGTGGTTCAAGAGCGCCGCGAAGAGAACGGGTCTCGGACGGACCACGAGGTCTTCGGGGAGGTCGCCGAACCGGGAGAGCTGCAGATAGGGGTAGGGTGAAATGAAATCGAAATACCAATCGACCTCGCGTGTCATGCGCCCGTCCGATCGATCTGCTCGCACGCTCGTTCCCGGGGCCTTCGACCGGAGGTCTCCGCTTCGAGCGCGCGCGGCCCGTGCAGCGATCGCGAGCGCACGACGCGGCGCTCGGACGAGCGTGTCGGATGCCGAGGATGAGCGCACGAAGGTCGCATGTCCTCGTCCGGTCCGCGATCGGGCGGTACCGGATTCGTCGAATTCCCAGCGGCACGCGCTCAGCGACGCGCAGGCGGTGGCGAATGGTTCGCCGCTCGGCTCGAGCGGGCGGCAAGATGCGACGAAAGCGCTCTGGACCAGGCGGGACACACCGAGGTTTCGACCGATCCGCCGATTGGGACCGTCCCAGGGAGCAGTCCGAAGGGCTCCTCGGCGTTCGCTTCGTTCGGACCGGATCTGGAGGAGAGCGGATCCACGTTGCGGAGTTTCGCCGGTCCGGCGAGCGTGATCGGTGCAGCGCGCTCTTCGAGATCGACGAAGCCCTCGAGACGCTGATCCCCGTGAATGTCCTGCCCCAGGCCGAGCATGGAGTCGCGCGGTGTCGACTTCGCGGGGCTTCGCATCGATCGTCGAATTCGCCAGCGACGCCTTCCGGCCCCTCGGCATGGGCAGCGCCGCCGCCGTCCCCTCGAATGCGGGCCGTGAGGCCGAGGCCCGCGTGATCTCCGCCCTACGGCGATGGGATGGGATGGGACGAGGACGCTCGATCTCGTCGACTGAGATCCCGACGAGGGCGAAGAACGAGCCGTCGCGCCTTGCGCCATCCGATGCCGACTTGAGTTTTCGGCGCCTCCGGTGCAGAGTCGATGCGAGCGACTCGGGAGGAGCCTGCCATGGTGACGGCGATCGGCGTGGAGCGAGCGAGCGGCGAATCGGATTGGCGGGGTCTGTTCGGCGGGCTGAAGCAGGGGCAGCTCCATCCTGAAGGATGGTATGCCGTCGCCCTCTCGAGTGAGGTCCTGCCCGGCCGCATCACGGGCCGCCCCTTCCTGAACGGGCGCGTCGTCGCCTATCGCAAGGGTTCGGGCGAGCCCGTCGTGCTGACGGCCTACTGCCCGCACATGGGGACCGATCTGGCATCGGGCCAGATCCTCGGCGACGAGCTGCGCTGCAACTACCATCATTTTCGCTTCGGACCGGGCGGCGAATGCGTCGGCGTGCCGGGCGATAATCGGATCCCGCCCGGGGCG
Organism: Myxococcota bacterium; assembly: GCA_963169575.1. Taxonomy (GTDB): domain Bacteria; phylum Myxococcota_A; class UBA9160; order UBA9160; family UBA4427; genus UBA4427. Next base: position 22,755 of record CAUJGH010000128.1, read on the forward strand.
CGCCTCTTCAGCTATCCCGCCGTCGAGCGATTCGGGCTCGTCTGGGCCTACAACGGCGAGGCGCCGCTCTTCCCGCCGCCGGAGGTCCGCGACTTCGCGGCCGACGAACTCGTCTGCCGTGCGCGCCGCGCGCACGTCTACGAGAACGTCGCGCCCTGGCTCCCGATCGGAAATACCTTCGACTTCCTGCATCTACGCCACGTCCACGATCTCGGCTTCGACTTCGACTTCGGGCGAATCCGCTGGGGGAAATACGAGGCCGAATACGAGATCGACTTCGATTCGCCCACGAGCGGCGCGATCGAGCAGCGCATCCGGGTCACGGGCACCAACATCTCGACCCACGTCACCGTCGGAGCGACGACGACGGTCGGCGTCACGACGGCGACGCCCGTCGGCACATCGCTCGAGCTCTATCTCGTCGCCTGCGTGGCGAAGGATGCCGGTCGTTCGCCCGAGGCGATCGATTCGGAGCTGCGCGAGCAGGAGGGGTTCGTCGACGCCCTGCTCGCCGACGACATCCGGGTCATGACCGGAATCGAGTTTCGCGCCGGGACCTTCGTCCAGGAAGACCAGCCGATGGCGCGCTGGCTGCGCTGGGTTCATGCGTTTCCGGTCGCGGATCCGGCGGCGGCCCATCGTTAGGGGACGGCTGCTTCGATTCCGTCGAGCGGAACGAATCCGTTTCGCGCGGCATCGAATGAACGAGCCTGCAATCCCCACGCTGGATCGAGGAGGTCCCCATGAAGCCCTCTTCCTTTCGCCTTTTCGTCGTCCCTGCGCATCGTCGAGGGCTGCCTCGCGTCCCCCTCGTTCATCTCGTAGCCAGCACGAGTGCCGTTCTCGCACTCCTGGGTCCCGGGCTCGCCGATGCGGCGAGTCCGAAGACGCCGGACGCGATCCGGCAGGCGCGCGTCCTCGGCACGATCGAGGATCGAGTGCGGATCGATCTCGAGACGGCCGGCGGAGAGCTCGATCACGCGAGGATCGAAGTCGCTGCCGAGCCCGGAGGGCGCATCGTCCTGTCGGGGCGCGTTCCCTCGCCGACTGCGAGGGCACGAGCAGGCGAGCTGGCGAGCTTCGCCGTCGGCGTCTCCGAGGTCCAGAACGCCCTCGAAGTCGACCCGCAGCTGGCACCGCCGGCGCCGGCGGTCCGGGCGGGGCCGCCCGAGTCCGGGATCGGCTCGAGCGCGCCGGACGCGCGCCCCCCGTCCGACGAGGCGCTCGCGGAGCGCGTCGCACGGCAGATTGCCGGGAGCCTGCCCGTCGAGGCGCGAGCGCAGCATCGCTGGCTGCGGGGCTGGCGCGTGGTCGGTGAGGCGTGGTCCTTCGAAGTCGACGTCGAAGACGGGAAGGTCCGGTTGGACGGGAGCGTGCGCGAGCCGCTCACGGCCGAAGACGTGACGGCGAGCGCGAGAGCGCTCACGGCGGTGCGCGCCGTCGACGCCTCGCTCGAGGTCGTCGATGCGGATCACCGGCCGGGCTTCTTCGAGCGCCTCTTCTAGCGTCCGGATCAGCGTCCGAAGATGCGCCACTCGGGCTCGTAGCCGAGGCCGAGAGCGACGATGCGACTCAGCAAAGCCGGATATTCGATTCCGATGCTCTCGGCGGACTCCGCGAAGTCCTCGCCCCACATCAAGTTGGGATTGGCGTTCGCCTCGAGCACGTAGACCCGGCCGTCGTTGCCGAGCCGCAGATCCATCCGGCCGTAGCCGCTCATGTGGAGCGCGCGATAGATCCGCTTGGCGAGGCTCGCGAGCTTCGAATCCATGCCCGGCGGGAGATCCTTCGCGGCGCCGGTCCGGATGCCATGCTTCTTCTGGTAACGCGAGTCCCATTTCACCTTGCGGGTGGCGATGTTGGTCTGCACGTCGGAGAGCGTCCCGAAGTCGAGCTCCCAGACGGGGAAGGTCTTGAGGCGCTCGTTGCCGAGGACTCCGATGTAGAGCTCCCGGCCCTCGATGAACTGCTCGGCGATCGCGTCGCTGCGGGTCTGCTCGTGGATGAATTGCACGCGCTCGCGGAGGTGCGTGGCGTCGTGGACGATCGAAGCCTGCGAGATCCCGAGCGACGCGTCGTCGGTCGTCGACTTGACGATCAGCGGGAACTCGGGGCGGCGCGGCGGCTTGTAGCCCTTGCGAGCCGAGAAGAGATGGAATGCCGGCGTCAGGATCCGGTGGTAGGCGAGGACCTGCTTCGTCAGGAACTTGTCTCGGGAGATCATCATGCCGCGCGGATTACAGCCCGTATAGGGCTGACGCATCATCTCGAGATAGGCGACGACGTAGTGGTCGTAGGTGACGATTCCGGAGAACTCCTCGAGCAGGTTGAAGACGATGTCCGGTTCGAACTCGGCCATCTTGCGCCGAACCGGACCGATCTCGTCGCCGACGCCGAGTACCTCGACCTGGTGATGCAGGTTCGCGAGCGTCGACATCACGTTGTACTCGGTGCGGCATTCGTCGATCGCGCTGTCGGGCAGGCCGCGAAGATCGTGCGGCGGGACGAGCGTCTCGTGGACCAGCATGAGGATGCGGAGCTTCTTCACGGCGTCTCCTTCATGCGGCGGTCCGCGTTGGGCTCCCTGCTCGGCTGACTGCTCGGCCTTCTGCACGGCCTTTTGCTCGGCCTTCTGCCCGGCACTCTTCTCGATCCACGCCCGGACGCGCAAGCATCAGAGCGCGCTGTGTTCGCGATTGCGTCGCAGGACATCGAGCACGACGAGCCCGACGAGTCGGGCGGCGTCGCGCTTGCTGCGCCGGCGATCGCGAGCGAGTCGCAGGTCGAGCTGCTGGGCACGCAGGATCATGGCGGTCATCGCATGCTCGATGATATAGGGATGCATGCGCGCGCGCCGATTCAGCAGGCGCTCGATCTGCGGCCGGATTTCGCGGAGGAAGCGCGCGGCGGATGCGCCGGCCGGACGCCGCTTCGGTGTCGCGAAGACGCGCACGAGTCGGGCGTCGTGGCGGTTGTCGGTCAGATCGTATCGGGCCAGCTTCCGGCGATAGTGGACGCCGAGGGTCTCGCGGATCTGGTCGATCGGCTCGATTCGGCGGCGATTGCGCCGCTTCGGCGGCCGGCCCGCGATCTCGGCCATCAACGTATCGACGTATTCGAGCTTCCGGAGCGCCGGCCAGCCGGCGTAGTCGCGTCGCCAGCGCGCCCGGGGCTGCATCCAGACGGCGAAGGTCTCTGCGAAATCCTCGGTCGGATGGCTCTGCGCGTACCAGTCCCCGATGTGGAGGACGAAGCGGCGACTGCCCGGGCGCGAGGTGTAGACCGACGGATAACGACGCGACGCGGGCCCGAACACCGCGCGCCAGTCGGCGCGGCGACGCAGCCCGTAGGCGGTGTCGATGGCGTGGCCTGCCTCGTGGCGAAGGATGCGGATCAACCATTTGCTCTCGCCCCCCTCGACTTCGTGCATCATGCGGCGCTCGAGCCGCTTGAGGCGCGGATCGGCGAGATAGAAGGGGACGGAGATGCCCGGTACGCCGTCGGGCGAGAACCATTCGACGCCGAACCAGACGTGGGGCTCGAACTCGATGCCGCGGGCGGCGAGCTCCCGATGGAGCCGCTGGACGTGGCGGGCGACCGTTCCGCGTCGGATGTCGAGGGGCAGGTCGCAGAAGCGAAGCGCGAGCAGGCTCTCGTCGTCGAGCCGGCGCCAGTCCCGGATCCGGTTGCGCGAGGGCAATTCGTCGCTTCCTTCCGTTCGTTCCGATGTCTCGGCTCTCGTCCCTTCCCTCGTCCCTCGGCGCCGACGGGCCGCCTTCGGGCGGTCGCGCTCCGAGCCGACGCTGCGGCCACGGCCAAACTAGCGGATCGCGGCGACGCGGTCCCATCCGCGGGGCGAGGCCGGCGCGGCGAGGAGCAGTCCGGGGATCGGCCAGGAGTGGAACCTTGCGCCAAATGGGACGTTGTGCCAGATTGGGATCGAGCGGGCGTGTGATCGCTCTTGCCGGAGTGGCAGCATGGAACGGGCGGCGAGTCGAGCGGCGGCGGGCGGAGCGACTGGACCGACCGGATCGGCCAGAGCGCCCGGAGCGGCGAGATCCGCGGGGCCGAAGGGAAGCGCCGGGGCCGCGGGCGCAGTGAGAGGCCCGAGAGACGCGGGAAGCGTCCGAGCGAAGCGGGCGGTGGGTTCGAGCGCTGCGGCGTCGCGCAGCCGGGTCGCGGCCGCGGGCCGGGGAGCTGGCCGCGGCGAGCGGATCTCGCTCCGCGATCGCAAGAAGCAGAAGACCTGGGAGGCGATCGCGTCTGCGACGGTGGCGCTCGTCGTCGAGCGGGGATTCGATGCGGTGCGCGTCGAAGACGTCTGCGCGAGGGCCGAAGTCGGGCGTTCGACGTTCTTCCGCTATTTCGATTCGAAGGAGGCAGCGTTCGTCGCGGGCATCCATCAAGGGCGCCTCGATTCGGTCGTCGATGCCGTGCTCGGCCGACCGGAATCCGAAGATGCGCTCGCCGCGCTGACGAACGCCTTTCTCGAGGCCTATGCGGATTGGCGCGAGCAGCGCGATCTGATGCAGCTCGAGGCCGAGATCCGGGCGGTCTCGGCGCAGGTGAAGGTTCGCTCGCTCGGGCAGCAGGTCGCCTGGGAGTCGCGGCTCGCCCGCGCGATCGAGCCGCGACTCGCGGCGGGTCCCCGGCAGGGCCTGCATGCGCGTCTGCTCGCGGCGACGGTCGTCTCCGCGGTCCGGATGGCCAACGACGAATGGCTCGCGGCCGGCGCGCGGCGCTCGCCTGCGAAGGAGCTGACGGCGGCGCTCGAGGCCGTGCGCGAGCTCGTCGACGGAAGCGCCTTCGCGGCGCGGCGCGGCCGGAGCCGTACGCATCGCTGAACCGCCGGCTCGGCCGGCCCCATGGAGAATCCCATCATGCATACCCCTCTCTGCGACCTGCTCGACATCGAGTTCCCGATCTTCGCCTTCACCCATTGCCGCGACGTCGTCGTCGCCGTCTCGAACGCCGGCGGCTTCGGCGTGCTCGGCGCGGTGGGCTTCACGCCCGAACAGCTCGAGCTCGAGTGCCGCTGGATCGACGAGCATCTCGTCGAGGGCGCGCGTTACGGCGTCGACCTCGTGATTCCGGAGAAATACGAGGGCAAGGGCTCGGATCTCGATCCGAAGGCCCTCGAAGAACAGCTTCGGAAGCTGATCCCCGCGGAGCATCGAAACTTCGCTTCCCGCCTGCTCTCCGATCACGGCGTCCCCGAGCTGCCCGCAGACCAGCACGCGCGCGAGCTGCTCGGCTGGACCGCGACGACCGCGAACCCGCTGCTCGACGTCGCGCTCGCGCATCCGAGGGTGACCCTGATCGCGAACGCCCTCGGCACGCCGCCCGCCGACGTCATCGCGCGCGTCCACGAGAGCGGACGTCTCGTCGCCGCGCTCTGTGGCCGGCTGCATCAGGCGAAGCGCCACAAGGACGCCGGCGTCGACATCATCATCGCCCAGGGCACCGAGGGCGGCGGCCATACGGGCGACATCGGCAGCATCGTGCTCTGGCCCCAGGTCGTCGCCGCCGTGGCACCGACTCCGGTTCTGGCGGCGGGCGGCATCGGGACTGGGGCGCAGGTCGCGGCGGCGCTCGCCCTCGGTGCGCAGGGGGTCTGGACCGGCTCGCTCTGGCTGACGGTCTCCGAAGCCGAATCCGAGCCGGCGCAGATCGCGTCCTATCTCTCCGCGACGAGCGAAGACGCGGTCCGCTCGCGTTCGTATACGGGCAAGCCCTGCCGCATGCTGCGCAACGACTGGACCGAGGCCTGGGAGAAGCCCGAGAATCCGAAGCCGCTCGGCATGCCGCTGCAGGGCATGGTGACGGCCGACGCGATCTCGCGCACCAGCCGTTATGCCGGCGTCGCCGAGACCCAGCGCGTCGCCTTCAACCCCGTCGGCCAGGTCGTCGGCATGATGAAGGAGCGCAAGGCGGTCCGCGACGTCATCTACGAGATCGTCGAAGGCTACGTCGAGGCGACCGAACGGCTGCAGGGCCTGCAGCCGGGCTGACGGAGCCGCCACCGGCCCGCCGGTCGAACCCGGCCGGCCGGTGCCCATCCGGCCCGCGATCCGGAGGGCCGCGATCTCCACGGCCGAGGGCCAGGCGGCCGCGATCGCTACAGTCGAGCGCCATGAAGCAGCAACTGCCCGCCGACGCGACGGGGCTCACGCCCGAATGGCTCTCGAACGCGCTCTCGGCGCGCCATCCGGGCGTCCGGGTCGCGGCGGTCGAAGTCCTCGACGCGACGGAACGCACCAATCATCATCTGCGCCTCGGACTCGCCTACGATGTCCGCGCCGGTGCGCCCGAGACGCTCTTCTGCAAGCTTCCGCCGCGCGATCCCGAGCATCGCGCGCGCATCGGCGCAGCAGGGATGGGCTCGCGCGAGGTTCATTTCTATCGCGCGGTCGCGCCGACGATCTCGATGCGCGTTCCCGTCTGCGAATTCGCCGAAGCCGGTCCCGATGGCGCGTTCCTGATGCTGCTCGAGGACTTGACGGCCCGCGGCTGCGCGATCTCCGATGGATCCTGGGCCGTCCCGGGCCGGCTCGCCCGCGCGGCGATCGGCGAGCTGGCGGAGCTGCATGTCCGCTGGGAGGCGCCGGAGCGGCTCGCGGAGGTGGCGTCCTGGGCCACGTCGCGGCGCGGCAAGGCGCCGGACTTCGTCCTCTCGACGCTCCGCCATGTGATCGATCACTGCGGCGACCGGCTCAGCGACGCCTATCTCGAGATCGCGCGCCTCTACATCGATCATCACGACGCGATCGAAGCGGCCTGGGAGCGCGGTCCGCAGACGCTGATCCACGGCGACGCCCACATCGGCAACCTCTTCGTCGACGGGGATCGCGTCGGATTTCTCGATTGGGGCATGGCGAAGATCGGGACGCCGATGCGCGATCTCGGCTTCTTCCTGACGATGGGCCTCGAATCGGAGGATCGCCGCCGGGAAGAGCGCTCTCTCGTCCGCCATTACCTCGCCGCGAGAGAAGCGCTCGGCGGCCGATCGATCGACTTCGACGAAGCCTGGCAGGCCTATCGAATCGAGGCAGCTTATGGCGTGATCGCGTCGTTCCTCTCGCTCGTCCCGCCCTACGACACCGAGTCGCGGCGCATGTTCACGACGAATTTCCGCGCCCGCGCGATGGCGGCCCTCGACGATCTCGATTCGGTCGCGGCCGTCCGGGCGCTGCTCGGCCGCTGATTCATCTCGGCGAGTCGGTGCGGCCGAATCCGCCGATTCCGAAGAGCACCGCGATGGAGGTGCAGGTCATCGCCCCGAGTCCGAGCGCGAATCCGCCCGAGAGGTCGTAGAGCACGCCGAGCCCGAACGGGCCGAGCACGCCGCCGATCTGGGCCGCGGAGAAGAAGAGACCGCTCGCCGTCCCGGCGCGCTTCTCGCCGACGCCGGGGAGCTCGAGCAGGGTCAGCACGAGGATCGGCGTCAGCACCGTCGCGGCCGCACCCTGGAGCACGAGGCCCGCGAGCAGCGAGGGCCGCGCAGCGAGCTGCAGAAAGAGCGTCGACAGGCCGGAGGTCGCGACGAGCAGGAAGAGCAGGGAACGGCGTCGCGACGGAATCGCGAGCCGAGGGACGACGAGCGCCGAGGCGATGCCGACGAGCGTCGGGATCGCCGACCAATAACCGGCATCGATCGTCGAGAGGCCGCGGGCATGCAGCAGGGCCGGGAGCCAGCTCCCGATGCCGTGCGCGATCAGGAAGGTCCCCATCGCCATCGTCAGCAGGACGCGTACGTCGGAGAGCGCGATCAGCTCCCGCATCGCCGAGAGCTGCGGCATCGAGCCGCGAAGCCGTCGATTCGTTTCGGCCTCGTGGAAGCTCGCGCGCGAGGTCACGGCGAGCCAGACGACGCCCGTGAGCGCGGCGACGGCGGCCCAGAGCCGCATGATCGCGCGCCAGTCTTCGAGCCAGGGCAGCAGCCACGAATGCGTCAGCGTCAACGCGAGCGCGCCGCCGATCGCGGGGCCCGTCGCGTAGATGCCCATCGCGAGGCCGCGGCTCGGGCCCTCGAACCATTCGGTGACGACCTTGGGCGCGCCGGTCGAGATGATGGGCGCGCCGAGCCCGAATGCCATGACCGAAAGCAGCAGCGTCGTGAAGTCGGTCGCGACGCTGCGAGCCAGCGCCGAGAGCGCGATTAGCGCGATGCCGAGCGTCAGCGCGGCGCGGCTTCCGAGTCGGTCGAGCAGCAGGCCACAGGGAATCGCGGTGACCATGTAGACCAGCTGCCAGGCGCCGAGCACGCTGCCCATCGCCGCGTGGCCGATGCCGAGCTCCTGCTCGACCAGCGAGACCAGCGGCGCGAGGCAGGTCGCGACGAGGCCGAAGGAGGCGTAGAGCCCGAACACGCCCCCGAGCAGCAGCCAGCGCATGATTCCCTTCCCGAGCCGCCGAAGAACGGTTTCGCCTTCGTCGGACCGGCGGCAGCACGGATCCGCGACGAGGCGGGGCAGGGTACATGCTCCCAGCGATCGATCACGCACGAAGACGGATGCGTCGTGGGAGTCGGGCCGAGCCGGCGCGCAGTCGTTCGGCGCTACGAAAGGCTCGCCAGCCCATCCGCCGCGACGATCCGCGGCTCGGGGCAGGGCGGCGGCCCGTCGAGGTCGTACCAGCGAAACTGCCAGACGCCTTCTCGATGCCCCGCCGTCGAGATCCACTGGACACCGGGCAGGCCCGGATCCCGCTGGGCGACGACGATCCGGACGGATCCATCCGGGCGTCGGGTCGCGAGCCGGGCGTTGGTATGGATCGGATGGTGGCGATAGTCGAACGACTCGCCCCAGTAGTTCGACAGAACGAACATCCAATAGGGGCATTCGCGCGGGGGACGGAAATCGATGACGGCCGCCTCGTCCGCCGCGAGTCGCCACCAGCCCGAAGACATCTGGTTGAACGGGATGCCCTGGTTGCGGCGCATGCCTTCGGGATCGCTGGGCTCGAAGGCGTTGGGCGCCCGGGCCGCGAACGCGTCCGCGTAGTCGAAGAAGAGCTTGTTGCTGCCGCGCAGATAGCGCGTCGTTCGGCGCAGGGCCGCGGCGACGGCCCCCGGATCGAGGGGCGGCGGCGGCGCGGTCGCGTCGGTGCGCTCGATCCGGAACTCGCCGGGGCGATCCGTCCGCCGGTCCCAGAAAGTCTGCCGGATCATCAACGTCGTCGAGCCGGGGCCGAGGCGAATCCAGTTGCCGGGCTGCTCGCGCGCCGAGAGCCGGACCTCGAAGCTCCCGTCGGGTGCGATCTCGAGTTCGTCGAGATCGACGAAGGCGACGGTGTCGCGGCCCTGCTCGCCCTTGCCGTAGGAGCCGCCGTAGATCGCGATCGTCACGCGATGCGCGTCGCCCCGCCGGCCGTGGAGACGGTATTCGAAGGCTTCGGAGACGTAGGCGTTGAGATGGACGTTGTCCGGGTTGTCCCAGCCGAGCTTCATCGTCTCGTGCAGGCTGACGGTCAGCGCGGGCACGGCGGCATCCCCGGACTCGACGATCAGCTCGAAGGCCGAGCGCAGCATGCGCGTCAGGAAGCGGTGGCCCTCGGCGAGGTCGACGGGGCTTTTGGGCGCGGTCGGGCGCAGGATCTCGGCGCCGAGCGACTTCAGCTCGTCGCAGAAATTCGCCCAGACCTCGCCGGAAGCCATGGCCCGATGGGCCTCGTCCTGACGGGCATCGTCGTCGCTCATGAAAGGGTCTCCCTGGGAGGCGTCGCGACGGGCTCGGGCCAGTCGAAACGCGCGAAGAGCGGCGCGAGCGCGTCGCGGATCTGCTGGGGTGTGAGGCCGATCTCGGAGAGCGCGTAGTCGTGCGAGGGCTTGTACGCTCGCGCATGGCTCTCGGCTCGGCTCATCGCTGCCTCGGAAGAGGGCGTGATCGGGATGTCGAGATCGGTGTAGACCTGTCGCATCGCGCTCGCCGGATCGGTCGTCAGAAGCTCGTAGCGGACGGCGGTCCAGCGCGTCGCCGGATGCCGGTCGAGCACCTCGAACGGAAAGCGGTAATGCGCGATGGAGTTCTCGCCCACGATCGCGAGCGCCGCTTCGATCTGCGCAGCATCGGTTCCCGACGCCTTGTAGTTCCGGATCATCATCTTCTGGATGCTCGGAATCGTCTCGAAGGGATTGCGGACGAGGACGACGAAGCGCGCGTCCGGAAACGTCTCGATCAGGCTCTGCACCTTGCTCGAGAACATCGGATTCTTGCTGAGATGGGTCTTGCCGGCTCCATTGAGCACGAGCTGGCGCTGGATGCAGGCGCGATAGAACGCCATGACCCGAGCCCGCGTTCGGGCGTCGAGCCTCTCGTCGAAGCGGGAATAGGGCTGCAGATCGTCGAGATTGGGGAAGACGACGCCCACCGTTCCCGAGTAGAGCGTCAGGGCGAGCAGGAATTCGTCCTCCTCGGGGCCGAGCAGATCCATCGGATGCATCTGGCGTCCGTCCGCGAAGTTCTCGTCCTGCCAGGCGCGCAGGCGCTTCTCATGGCGTCCGTCCAGACGATCGCGATCGAAGCGGCCGAGAGCCCGCAGGAGCTTCTTCTGGAGCAGGGAGGGGAGGAAGAGTTCGTAGGCCATGAACCAGTTGAACTGATCGTCGGCGGCCAGCAGCTCGTGCATCAACGTCGTTCCGCTCCGCGAATGGCCGATGATGAAGACCGGAGCGCGGACCGGGAGCCGGGCGAAGCGCGGGAACAGGATCCGATCGAGCGCCAGACAGATCGCGTTGAACGACGCCAGCATCGGTACCGCGAAGAAGAGCGTCCAGACGACCTTGCGCCGCCGTGCGCTCGTCGCCTCGCGGAACGCGCGGCGGAAGAGACGGACGAAGAGCCGGAAGTTGAAGGGCAAGCGGTGGACTCCCCCGTCCCATACGGTTCCTGCACGCGGGCCATCGGCTCGCGAAGCCAAGGAGTTCGCAGGATGGCAGACCGGCCCACCACCGGCACGACCCCTCCCCTCGACGCGCATGCGACCGAGCTCTTCGGCTCGGATCGCGGGCGGATCGGACTCTACGAGGCGATCGCCACCACGCGGGCGATCCGGAGGCTGCGCGCGGAACCGATTACCGAAGCGGTGGTAGAGCGGATCCAGCGCGCAGCGACTTTTGCGCCGACCCGAGGCAACGCCCAGCCCGGGCGCGGGGTCGTCCAGCAGGACCCGGCCCCCAA
>CAUJGH010000129.1 GCA_963169575.1 Myxococcota bacterium
TCGTCCACCGCGACATCAAGACCGCGAACCTCTTCCTGACCCGCGATCGCAAGCTCAAGATCATGGACTTCGGACTCGCGAAGATCCTCGAGGCGGTGCGCGACGGTTCGTCGACGATCATCGCCGGCACCCCCGACTACATGGCTCCCGAGCAATCGGCGGGCCGCGTCAGCGACGGGCGAACCGATCTCTACGCCCTCGGCGTGACCCTCTTCGAGCTCTCGACCGGCCGCCTCCCGTTCGCGGAGGGCGACGTCGCGGCACAGCATCGGAGCGCACGGCGCCCCGACCCGAGCGTGGGCATCCCGGACTATCCGCCCGCGCTGGCGCGCCTGATCCAGCAGCTGATGGAAGTGGAGCCGGAGGCGAGACCGGCGAGTGCGGCGGCCGTGGGCCGGGCCCTCTCGGAGATCCTCGAAGGTCTCCAGGCCTGAGAGGCCGTGAAGACATCGTCTCGGTTGCGGCGCTCGCGGCAGGAAGAGCGAAGCCGCCGCCGTCCGGGACGGCGTCCGGGCGATCCGCGGGCGCCTAACGCAGCGGTCCCACGCCCGCCGCTTCGCGACAGGCCTCGAGCACCGGCATCGCGAGGGCGCGCGCGCGGACCGCCCCCGCGCGCAGGATCGCCTCGATCTCGTCCGGCCGGGCCTCGAGCGCGGCCCGGCGCGCGCGCATCGGCTCGAAGTAGTCCATCAGCCGCGTGAAGAGATCCTTCTTCACGTCGCCGTACCCGAGTCCCCCGGCGCGCGCCCGCTCGAGCATCGCCTCGCGTTCGGGCGGCGTCGCGAACAGGCTCCAGATCTCGAAGACTGCCTGGGCCGTGTCCTTCGGCGCCTCGACGGGCGTCGAGTCGGTGACGATGCCCATGACGGATTTCTGGAGCGCCTTCTTCGCGGCGAACATGGCGATCGTATTGCCGTAGGACTTCGACATCTTGCGGCCGTCGGTGCCCGGGACGGTCGCGGTCTCCTCGAGGATGTACGGCTCCGGGAGCGTCAGCGCCTCGCAGTCGTAGAGGCGGTTGAAACGATGCGCCATGTCGCGGGCCATCTCGATGTGCTGCTTCTGGTCGCGTCCGACGGGGACGAGATGCGAGCCGTAGAGCAGGATGTCCGCGGCCATCAGGACGGGATAGGTGAAGAGGCCGTGATCGACGTCCTCGCCCTTGTCGATCGCCGCCTTGTAGGCGTGGGCGCGCTCGAGCATGCCCATCGGCGTCACGGAGGTCAGGAACCAGGTCAGCTCGGCGACCTCGGGCAGATCGCTCTGGCGGAAGAGGATGGCGCGCGCCGGATCGAGTCCGGCTGCGAGATAGTCGAGCGCGACGTTCAGCGTATTGCGCCGGCGCTCGGGGCCGTTCCTGAGCGTCGTCATCGAGTGGTAGTCGGCGATGAAGTAGAGCGCCGTGTCGTGCTGGTCCTGCAGATCGACGAACTGGCGCAGCGCGCCGAAATAGTTGCCGAGATGGAGATGCTCGCCGGTCGGCTTCGTTCCGGAGAGCACGATCTGCGCGCGTTTCGGGGGCAGCGGTCTCGCGGCGGTCTCGCGGCCGGGCTCGGCCCGGTCGGGCGGGGTCGGGGTTTCGTCGGACCGTTTCATCTCGTCGGACCGTTTCATCTCGTCGGACATGGGATGCTGGGCTTTCGATGGAAGCGAAGAGGAACGTGCGGGGCCGAGGCGAGGCGAGGCAACGTCAGTCGCCCACGAGGGTGAGCCAGTGGACGAACTCCGGATCCTCGCCGCAGGTCGCGCGCCGAAAGCGGTCGCGCAATCGGGTCGAGATCGGGCCGGGACAGATCTCGCCGAGCTCGTTTCCATCGACGGACTCGATCGGCCAGACGCCGGCGGACGTCCCCGTCAGAAACGCCTCCGCAGCGCCGAGCAGCGCTTCGGGGAGGAGCTGCGTCTCGCGGCACGGAATGCCCTCGGCCTTCGCGAGCTCGAGGATCGAGCTGCGCGTGACGCCGTGGAGCACCTTCGCGGCGGCAGGCGTCAGCAGCTCGCCCTTCGCATCGACCAGGAAGAGATTCGTCGTCGGTCCCTCGGCCAGGAATCCGTCCTCGTCGACGAGCAGGATCTCGTCGTAGCCCGAGGCACGCGCGCGCGCTTTCGCGGTCATCGGCGAGGCGTAATTGGCGGAGACCTTCGCCTGGGGCGAAACGATGTCCTCGCGCCGGTTCGCCGTCTCCTTCTCGATCCAGAGCTTCAGGAACTGGGGCTTCGGGGGCGACGGCCGCGGCAGGCGGTCGCTGATGTCGGCCTTCGGGTCGTAGGCGGCGATGGCGATCGTGACGTGGGTATCGATGGGCACGACGTCGATCTCGATCGAAGCGAAATAGGCGCTGATCTTGACGGCCCGGGCGCCCGGATTCGCGCGCACCGTCGCGCAGACCGCCGCGCGCAGCGTGTCGATCGAAGCCCCGACCGGCAGGCCCATCAACGCGCACGAGTGGAAGAACCGCTCGAGATGCGGCTCGAGCCGGAAGATGGCAGCCCCCTGGGGCGTCTCGTGGACAGACATATAGTCGAAGACGAGGGAGCCCCGCTGAACGGAATGGGAGAGGACGTGCACCGTCGCGGCGGCCCAGGGTCGCAGCTCGCCGTCGACCCAGATCAACCGGTCCGCATCTCGAGAGACCGCAGGCGTCGAGGCGCTGTTTCCCACGGGCCGGACTGTATCAGAGGAAGAACCGGTCGAAGGCGGGGCTGCACGATTTCCTGCCACGTCCCCCGAACCGATCGCTACTTCCGAAGAGAGTCCTTCCTCCCTCCGACGCAGGTATCCCGATGAGCACCGCAATCCGCCAGGCCAGCCACGTCCTCGTCACCGCCGCCCGCCTCTACAAGGAGCTCGCCCTTTCGGCCAGCGAGCTCTTTCGTGCAGAGACCTACCGCTCTCGCTAGAAGCGGGCCGGAAGCACCAGAAGCCGGACCCGAGATGGGCGTGGATGCCTCCGCGTCGAAACACGCCTCTCGCACGGCGCGCGAGGGAGACGTCGCCGAGCTACGGCGACTGAGCGCAGCGCCGTGAGAGGGGATGGAGCGGCGATCCGGCGCCGGCGCCGCGCGGCCATCTGGGGTCAGGCGCCTAGCCGGGCGCGTCGCCGAGGCCCGGCTCCCGAGCCCGTGGCGTGTCCATCGGCCCTGCCTCGGGCGCGTTCAGCTTCGTCCACGCCGCGAGTGTCTCGTCCCGACGTCGCATCGCCGACGCCGCGGGCTCCTGCTCCTTGACCCAGGTCCGTGCCGCCAGGGCGATCGCGAAGAGCATCGCGGCGATCGCGATCTCGAGGAAATCGCTCGGGGTCAGGGTCAGCAGGGTCGGTCGGTAGCTCGTCGTCAGGTAGACGACCTTCAGGACGAAGCCCACGAGCAGCGAAGTCCAGCCCGATAGCAGCAGCAGATCGATCAGGGGAAGGACGGGCATCGCGGGGCCTCCTGGCACAGCGAGCATCCTAAACCCGGCCGAGGCGGCAGGTCAATCGAAGCGCGAAGCGCTGCGCGGGAGTTGCCGGCGGCCGGCTCGACCGCGCGATGGCATCACCCCGAGTCGACGCTACATTCCGCGCCCCGGCGGTCCGCAGGATCGTCGGTCCCGCCTCATCCCGGGTCCCCGGGCCGACGTAGCTCAGTTGGTAGAGCAGCTCACTCGTAATGAGCAGGTCGTCCGTTCAAGTCGGATCGTCGGCTCCATTTGCCTACCCGTTTCTGGCCACTTTTCCGGCCGCCGGGCCACTTCTCACCATTCCGGCGGCCATGCCGCCCGGGCCGCACGCATTCGGGATTCCGTCTCGAATGCCGAGCGCCTGCAGATCGTCCGATCCGGACGACGAACAGGCGCGCCCGAGACCGCGAATTCCCAACGAAAGGACTCATCATGCTGAAGAGAATCTGGCTGACGTCGACTCTCATCGGTCTGACCGCCGCGACGAATGCGCTCGCGTTCTCGGTCGAAGGAAACGTGTATTGCGACGTGAATGGCGACGGGGGCATCAGCTCCGGTGACCTCCCGCTCTCGGGCCTCACCGTCCGCGCCACGCAATCCGTCATCGAGGGCACGGGGATCACCGACGCCGATGGCCACTACATCGTCGGCGGTATCGGCACCGGCAATTGGCTGATCACCGTCGACCCCGCCTCGCTCAACGCCGGCGCGACGGCGACCTCCCGCGTCGCGCTGATCACCCTCGAAGACCCCTTCGTGACGGGCCAGGACCTGCTCGTCGACGATCCGGCCTGCCGCGTCGTCGAGCCCTTCTGTGGCGACGGCGTCCTCGATGCGAACGAAGCCTGCGACGACGGCAACAACGTCGATGGCGATGGCTGCTCGGCGAACTGCACGGTGGAATCCTACTGCGGTGACGGCGTCCTCGATCCCGGCGAGCAGTGCGACGACGGGAACGTCGAGAACGGTGACGGCTGCTCCGCGCTCTGCTCGAACGAAGGGGGCGGCGAAGGCTGCACGCCCGGCTATTGGAAGCAGCGACAGCACTTCGATTCGTATCCGTCGCCGCTCTCTCCGACGACCCTGTTCGTCGATGCGTTCGGCGTGAACGCGTTCCCGGGCAAGACGCTGGTCCAGGTCCTCGGTCAGGGCGGCGGCGGCCTCAAGGCGCTCGGACGCCACGCGGTCGCGGCGCTCCTGAACGCGACCTCCGGCGACGTGGACTACGACCGGAGCGTTTCCGAGATCGTCGACTCGTTCGCGGCGGCCCATGCGTCGGGCAACTACGAGCCGGTGAAGAACGTCTTCGAGACCTACAACGAGCAGGGCTGCCCGCTCAACTAGCCTCGAAGTTCCGAGCGATCGAATGCGAGAGGGGGATTGCCCGAGGCAGTCCCCCTCTCTTCATTTCGGAGGCTTCAGCTCTGCGCTGCTCCGCCCCGCCGCCGCGAGACGAGCGCCCCGTCCTCGATCGACTGATATTCGACGTGCCCTTCGACATAACGGCTCTCGAAATCCGATCGACCCTGCATCCAGGCGAGGTAGGGATTCTCGCCGAACATCGGCCCGAGGTTGTCGGCGATGATCACGCCGTCTTCGGCGAGCAGTCCCCGAGCGAGGATCTTCTCGGTATTCGGCTGGTAGAGATCCTTCCAATGATCGAGGAAGACGAGATCGAACGGACCCTCGAGCGACTCGAGGCGCTCGCTCGCGCTGCCCGTCAGGAACTCGATCCGATGCGCGACACCGGCGAGCTCCGCCATGGCTCGAGCGACGGCCGACGCCTCGGGACTGACGTCGATGGACGAGATCCGCCCCGCGTCCGAGAGCTGCCGCGCCATCAGGATCGCCGAATAACCGACGAAGCTGCCGAGCTCGAGAATGCGCGCGTCGGGACCGATCTTCGCGATCTCCTCGACGAGCAGCAGCCCTTTTTCGGGCCCGACGTTCATCAGAAAACGATCTTCGCGCGCGAAGCGGTCGAGCGCGGCGAGCACGGAATCGGGATCACCCGCCTTCGCCGTGCGCCGGGCGAAATCGAG
Source organism: Myxococcota bacterium (assembly GCA_963169575.1). Taxonomy (GTDB): domain Bacteria; phylum Myxococcota_A; class UBA9160; order UBA9160; family UBA4427; genus UBA4427. The sequence goes on from CAUJGH010000129.1 coordinate 5,482, forward strand.
CGCGGCCTCCCGGCGATCCGGCTCGCGGCGGATGCTCGCTCGCAGGAATCGCCACCCTTCCTTCAACGCGAAGGGGAGCGCCTGAAGACGAGCCTGCCAGACGGTTCCCATGCGGGCCTCCTTCGAGCGCGATCGACGCGCGCCGAAGGCCAGACTAGCCCAACTCGGCCACGCGTCCGGCGACCACCGCATCGCGGATGAAACGGACGGCCGCATCGACGAGCGCATCGTCGTAGGGGAACTCGGGGTCGTTTCGATAGGCGCGCGAGGCGTACTCGGCATGGATCAGCTGGATGACGTCCGCCATCGCATCGACCTCGAGATCGCTCCGGAACTCGCCCTTGGCGATTCCATCGGCGAGCACGCTGGCGATCAGCTGGCGATGGGCATGGACACGGCCGCGCTCGGGATTGCCGATCCGCGCGAGCTCGAAACGCTTGTCGCCCGAGAGCACGGCGGGCAGCAGCGGGTTGGTCCGGCAGAACGCGACGGACCGCCGGAGCATGGCCTCGAGCTTCTGCGTCGGCGTCAGGGCCTCGGCCTCGGCCGGCACCAGCGCCCGGACCCAGTCGCGGACGATGTCGCCGACGACGGCCTGGAACAGATGCTCCTTGCCCTGGAAATGCTTGTAGAGGAGCCCGTTCGAGACCTCGGCACGAACGGCGATCGCCTCGACCGTCGTACCGGCAAATCCATGCTCCGCGAAGCACGCGCGTGCGGCATCGACGATCCGCTGGAGTCGAAGCTCTCTGCCCTGCTGTCGAGCACCCATCTCGATCTCGCCTCTACCGCCAGTACCGCCAGTCCGAATCGCCCTGCCCGGCCCGGTGCCGGCCCACCGACCCGCACGAGACCGTCTCGAAACGCACGCCCCCGGACCCCTTCCGAGCGCCGGAGGCGTCCCCCCGAAGGATGTCGAGCTGTCTCGTAGGCCAGTTTCGCACAAAATGAATGAATTGATCATATTTTTCATTGAAAATGATCCAAAGATCGTTCACCTTCTCGTTCGACCCAGCCCCGACCGCCCATACCGAGCGGCGGGGACCTACCCGAGCCCCGCGCTCCCCTCTGAGGACCCGACATGACCCGACTCGGATTCGCCGCCTTCGACGCCGACCACCACTACTACGAGCCCGAAGACGCGTTCACCCGCCACATCGATCCCCGCATGGCCAGGCGCGCCATGCAATGGGCGGACGTCAAGGGCCGCAAATGCCTGCTCGTCGGCGGCAAGATCAACCGCTTCATCCCGAATCCGACCTTCGATCCCGTCGCGAAGCCCGGCTGCCTGGACGAGTACTTCCGCGGTCGCAACCAGGAAGGCAAGAACATCCGCGACATCTTCGGCGAGCTCGAGCCGATCCATCCCGCCTATCGCGATCGCAATGCGCGCCTGGCCCAGCTCGACAGCCAGGAGATCGACGCCTGCTTCATGTTCCCGACGCTCGCCGTCGGCATGGAAGAAGCGCTGATCGGCGATCCCGCCGCGGCGGTCGCCGCGTTCCGCGCCTTCAATCGCTGGCTCGAGGAGGATTGGGGCTTTGCCTATCGCGAGCGCATCTACTCGACGCCGTACATCTCGCTGATCGATCTCGACTTCGCGATGAAGGAGCTCGACTTCGCGCTCGAACACGACGCCCGCGCCTTCAACATGCGCTCGGCGCCGATCCATACGTCGACGGGCTTCCTCTCCCCGGCCGACCGCCGCTTCGATCCGTTCTGGCAGAAGGTGAACGACTCGGGCATCACGGTCGCCTGCCATTCGGGCGACTCGGGCTACCTGCCCTTCAACGAGATGTGGGGCGGCGGCGGCGAGTTCCAGGCCTTCGACTTCCAGCCGAAGCGCCTCTGTCTGTCGGCGAGCCCGTCGGCGGATTTCATGGCGACGCTGATCTGTGACGGCCTCTTCGACCGCTTCCCGAACCTGCGTTTCGCGACGATCGAGCAGGGCAGCTCATGGGTCCATCCGATGCTGCAGAAGCTGAAGAAGGCCTACGGACAGATGCCCTACGCCTTCAAGCAGGACCCGCTCGAGACCTTCGCGAAGCACGTCTGGGTCTCGCCCTACTACGAAGACGATCTCCCGGGCCTGCGCGACGCGATCGGATCGGACCACATCCTGTTCGGCTCGGACTATCCCCATGCCGAAGGGCTCGCAGAGCCGGTGTCGTTCGTGAACGATCTGCACGGCTTCTCGAAGGACGAGGTCCAGATGATCATGCGCGACAACGGGCTCGGGCTCGTGACGCGCCGCCCGGCCTGAGCCGGGCTGACCCGAAAGAGCGAGCCGCCCCGGTCGCACCGGGACGGCTCGCTCGTCGGGCCGGCGAACCCGCCCTGCGCCGCGCCGCTCTCTCGCCGGCCGGCCGCCCAGCCGACCTCACCGACCTCACCGACCCGCCGGACCGACCTGGCCCGATCCTGCGCCGGGCTGCGTCCCGCCAAAGCATTCCGCGAGCGTGCGAGCGAGCAGTGCGGGTCGCGAGAGAAAGGGCGAGTGGTCGCCCGGAATCACGATCGGCTCCCGCCCGCCGAGCCAGCGCCGCGCCTGCGCGCGGGCCCAATCGAAACGAACCGCGCGATCCTCCCGTGCGAGCACGATCTCGAGGGCCGAGTCCGGCCATTCCGGGATCGGCGCCGGCTCCGCGAGCGGGCGCGGGCCCTGCCAGCGCAGCTGCCGCGCGGCCCATTCGGCGGTCCCCGCATCGCATTCTCCGAAGAAGACCTGCCTCGCGGCGGCGGCGCCGATCCGCCGCGCTCCGTCGGCGCGTGCCTCGAAGGGCGCGGCCGCGTATTCGGGCGTGACCATCCCGGCGAAAGCCTCTCCGTCGACGGCCCCGGCACCGGTCGGCACGCTGCAGAGGAAGACCATGCGGGCGCCCGGTCGACGCGCTGCGACGACGGGAATCGTCCGGCTGCCGAGCGAATGGCCGACGAGGATGGGGGCATCGCTGCCCGGAAGACCGGCGATGCAGGACAGGACGGCATCGGCGTACTCCCCGAGGCCCGCGGCGACGTCGTCGCAGGGAAGGTCCGCCGCGACGGCGAGATGGCCGAGCCGCTCCAGCTCGGGGATCAGATCCCGCCAGCAGAACGCGCCGTGCATCGAGCCGTGGACCAGGGCGAAGAGGGCCATGCGCCCGAACATGACACGCTAGTCGTCCGACGCAAAGGCCATGCGAAAGCCACCGGCGCGGGAGAGCCCGGGTGGTATGCTCGGCCGAGCCGCCGCGTGGTCGGCGCCCGGAGGCCTCGATGACCCGATCCTTCTTCGTCTCGTCCGATTCCCACATCATCGAGCCGCCCGATCTCTGGCTTTCGCGCATCGATCGCGCGTTCCGGGACCGGGCGCCCCACGTCGTCCGGGAGGAGAAGGGCGATTGGTGGGTGATCGACGGCAAGCGTTCGATGTCCTTCCTGGGCGTCCAGACCGGCGATCGCTTCGAGAAGGACTCCTCCGAGCTGATCATCGAGGCGCATTTCGAATCCGTCCGCCCGGCCGCCTACGATCCCAAACGTTATGTCGAGGAGAACCGCCAGGACGGAGTCGAAGCTTCGGTCATCTATCCGAGCGAGGCGCTGCTCGTCTACGGCATTCCGGATCCGGCGCTCTGCTCCGCCGCCATGCGGGCCTACAACGACTACATCGCGGACTTCTGCAACGAGGACCCTCTGCGGCTCAAGGGCATCGCACTCCTCAACGTCGATGATCCGGCCGAGGCCGTCGCCGAGCTGAATCGTTGCCGCCGGAAGGGACTCGCGGGCGCGATGATCACGGTCCTGCCCCCCGCCGATCGCCCCTACGATCTCCCGCTCTACGAGCCCGTCTGGGCCGCGGCCGCCGACCTCGGGATGCCCCTGTCGATGCACGTCGCGACCGGCCGCGCGGCGGCCTCGGTCGACACGACCCAGAAGAGCGTGCGCGAGGTCAAGGAGTCGGCCTTCTACCTCCAGGATCATTTCGTCCGCAAGTCGATCGGCGAGCTGATCTTCTCCGGTGTCTTCGAGCGGCATCCGAATCTGCGCGTCGGCTCGGTCGAACACGAAGTCTCGTGGGCGCCGTTCTTCCTCTTCCAGATGGACTACACCTACACACAGCGCCCGGTCCGCGGCAACTGGCATCGCTTCGCCGACAAGAGCGCCCTGCCCTCGGATTATTTCCGCCGGCAGTGCTTCATGAGCTTCCAGGAGGACGCGATCGGGATCCGCGAGCGGGAGGCCGTCGGCCTCGAGACGCTGATGTGGGGCTCGGACTATCCGCATACCGAGTCGACCTTCCCGCGCTCGCGCGAGATCCTGGATCGCATCCTCGCCGGCGTCCCGGAGGCAGAGCGCGCCGCGATCACGTGCGAGAACGTCGCCCGCCTCTACGGCTTCGATCTCGCGGCGCTCGGCGCCGTCGGCGCCTGAACGGACCGCGGCGAGCGGAGTGGACCTGCGACGACCTGAATGGACCTGCGGCGAAGAGAGGAGCGAATGTCCGAGCGCTTCCGCATCGCCGTAATCGACGATTTCCAGTGTGTCGCTGCCGAGATGGCCGATTGGTCGCTCGTCGGCGGCGACGCCGAGGTCGTGTTCTTCCCGGATCATCTCGCCGCCGAAGACGCCCTCGCGCAGCGCCTGCGCGAATTCGACGCGATCGTCGCGATGCGCGAGCGGACCCCCTTCCCGGCTTCGCTGCTCGCTCGGCTCCCCCGGCTCCGGCTGCTGGTCGCGACCGGGATGTTCCACCAGACGATCGACTTCGACGCCGCTCGCAGCCGCGGCATCGTCGTCTGCGGAACGGACAACGGCCCCGGCCTCGCGACGACCGTCGAACACATCTGGGCCCTGATCCTCGGCCTCGCTCGCCAGATCGCTGCCGAAGACGCGGCGATCCGAAGCGGCGGCTGGCAGGTCTCGCTCGGCCCGCTGCTCGCCGGCAAGACGCTCGGCATCCTCGGCCTCGGCAATCTCGGGCGCGCCCTCGTCCCGATCGCGAGAGCCTTCGGCATGCACGTCGTCGCCTGGAGCCGCAACCTGACCGACGCGGCGGCCGCGCGCGTCGGTGTCCCGCGCGTCGACTACGAGCGGTTCTTCGACGAAAGCGACGTCGTGACGGTGCAGCTCAAGCTCTCGCCCCGTTCGGTCGGCTACGTCGGCGCGGGGGAATTCGCGCGCATGAAGGCGAGCGCGCTGTTCGTCAACACGTCGCGCGGACCGATCGTCGACGAGGCCGCCCGCGTCGAAGCGCTCCGCACGCGCCGGATCGCCGGCGCGGCGCTCGACGTCTTCGATCGGGAGCCCCTCCCCGGAGACCACCCGCTGCGATCCCTGCCGAACACCCTCCTCACCCCGCACATGGGCTACGTGAGCCGGGAGACCTACCGGGCGTTCTATTCGTCGGCCGTCGAGGTCGTCGTCGCCCATCGCGCCGGGAGCCCGATCCGCCTGCTGAGCTGAAAGATCGCCGCACGCGAGGCGACCTCGAGGCCCTCGCCCGCTCGCCCTGCGCGCACGCCGTGTCGCCCTTCGAACGAGCGTGCGACGAGCGGCCGACTGTGCCTGCCATCGCACAGTTGCCCAGTCCCTGTGCACTCGCTGGCCAGCGACCAAGCAATCCCCAACCCAAGCCGGCGCGAGACCGCACAGAATCCGCTTTCGCGGCGATTCTCATCACCCGGAATCCGGCACGCGCATTGCTCTCGCATCCGCTCGGCGAGATCGACCGCCGGCGGCTGCAATCGTCGGTTCGAGCATCGCTCGGGGGGCCCGACCCCGATCCAGGTCCTCGTGGGCACGGTCCGACCCGAACGTTCGGGTCGGACCGAACCGCGGGGAGAGAGCCCACCAACCGACCAGGAGAGATTGTCAATGCGTTCCAACCTGATCACCGCCATCCTGGGCAGCGCGAGCTTGTTCGTCGCGCCGCTCGGAGCCAGCGCAGCGAGCGACGAGCAGATCCGGCTCCTCGAGCAGCGCATGGCCGAGATGGAGGACCGCCTCGAGGCGACCTCCGCCGAGCTGAACGAGGAGAAGAAGCAGAGCCGGCAGCAGCGCGATCTCCTCGAGAGCGCGGGGCTCGTCGAGGAAGGGGACGAAGGCGTTCGCTCCCGCGTCGGCAGCTTCTTCCAGATGGTCGATCTGACCGGCGTCGTGGCGTCGAGCTACAACTATCGCTTCATCGACGGCGGCGACAACGACGGCTCGGGCGGTGCTGGCGACGACAGCGTTCCCAACGTCGGCGGCATCAACGATCCGTTCTTCACCCACAAGAACGCCGACTCGTTCCAGCTCGATCAGCTCTGGCTGACGCTCGACAAGGCCCCGACCGAGGAGAGCCGCGCCGGCTTCCATGCGGACTTCGTCTGGGGCGAGACGGCCAACTCCCAGTCGTCGGGCACGCGTGACCCGGGCCTCCTCTACACCGGCTACGTGAGCTACCTCGCGCCCATCGGCAACGGCGTCCGGATCGACGCCGGCAAGCTCGCCACGGTGCTCGGCGCCGAGGTCCTGCAGACCAACGTCAACCTCAACATCACGGAAGGCGTCGTCTTCCAGAAGCTGCAGCCCTTCACCCACTCGGGTATCTCCGCCACGACCCAGCTGAGCGACAACGTCGGCCTCGTGCTCGGCGTCGTGAACGAGGTCTATCGCGATACGAGCGTGAGCGTCGACCGCGACAAGGCCGGGTACGCGCAGCTCCGATTCTCCGGCGACAAGGCGGGCATCAACATCGGCGCGATCGTGGGCCAGGATCCGACGAGCGCGACCTGTGATTCGTCCGAAGACGAATGCAATACATCGGTCTTCGACATCACAGCGACGTTCACGCCGACGGACAGCTTCACGGGCTGGATCAACTTCGACTGGGTGCGTCACTTCGGCGACAATGTCCTCGACAGCGACAAGTACGGCATCGCGACGGCGGGTCGTTTCGCGCTGACGGATGCGACCGGTATCGGCGGCCGCTTCGAGTACCTTGAACAGGACGCCGGGGCAATCAGCGGAAGCACAAAGGATCAGCAGTACATCACGGCGACCGGCACGATCGACCACGCCCTCACCGAGGGCCTCGTGCTCCGCGGCGAGCTCCGCTACGACCGCGAGCTCGAGGGCGACTCGCGCGCGTTCATCTCGAACAGCGGCGATCGCGACAGCCTCGCTGCCATCGCGCAGATGTACTACGCGTTCTAGTCGACGGGACGCTGCGGGGCTCGCCTCGCAGCGTCCGTTCCTCTCGCAGAAGCTCCCCGCCCTCCGGCGGGAGAAGAACGATGGGCGCGGCATCCGGCGGGTGCCGCGCCCTTCTGCGTTTGGGCGTTTCGGGTATTGTGATCCTCAACCGATGGAGGTCCGCATGCCCACCCGAGCCCAGGTCGAGAACGCGCTCCGCAACCATTTCGAGGCGTGGAACGCGAAGGATCGCGCGCGCTGGATCGCGAACTGGCATCCCGACGTCGTCCTGCAGGATCCCGTCGGCGGCCCGGAGAAGAAGGGGCTCGCCGCGGTCGAGGCGTCGTGGGATCGATCCTTCCAGCCCGGTCACGACTGGCGTCTCGAGGTCGTCTTCCAGCAGATCTGTCTCGATCAGGCGGCCGTGCATGTCCGCAACCACGGCCAGATCGACGGCCGCCCGATCACGATGGACTCGATCGAGCTCTACTGGATCGGAGACGACGGCCGCGTCGCTCGCGTCCAGACCTATTTCAGCCCGCCGGAGGGGCAGGCGCTCGATCCGTATTTCATGCAGAAGCGTTGAGCACGGCGCGGACGAGGCTGCCCGCCCCGTTCCGAACGCCAGAGCGCGAGGGGGATCGCATGGCGAAGGAAGTCGAAGGCGGCCTGCGCTACCAGCCGCGACCGCGGCCCGAATGGGTTCGCGGCGCCAATGCGATGGGCCACGCGATCGACGCGAAGAACGTCGTGCCCCTCGACGAGCGCTCGCTCCTCGATGCGGCGATGGCGAATACCGGGCTCTCGGATTTCGGCGACGACGCCTGGCGCGAGCCCTTCCGGATCCTGCTGGACGATCTCGAGCATCACGCGAACCTGCATCTCGTCGGCCGGCTCATGACGCGCTCGGATCTGCTCGTCCATCTCGAAGGGCGACTGCGCGTGATCGACTGGTACAAGACGCATCCGGAGGTCGCAGAGGAGAAGGTCGAAGCGCCGGTCTTCGTCGTCGGCCTCCCCCGCTCGGGCACGACGATCATGGAGGAGATCCTCGGCGCCGATCCGAAGGCGCGCTCGGTCCGCATGTGGGAAGCGAAATTTCCCTGCCCCCCGCCCCATCCGGACGATCCGAAGCCCGATCCCCGGATCGCCCGGGCCGAAGCGCTCGTCGGTCTGCAGGACGCGATCACGCCCGAATGGGCGAGCATGCACAAGGTCGGCGGCGATCTGCCCGTCGAGTGCATCGAGTTCACCTATTCCTCGTTCGTCTCCTACGCGTTCTCTGCCTCCTTCCACGTTCCGAACTACACGCGCCATGTCGCCGCCTCGGATCATCGCGACGCCTTCGCATGGCACGAGAAGATCCTGAAGCTGCTTCAGTCGACCGGGCGGCCCCATCACTGGCTGCTCAAGGGCCCCACCCATCTGCCGGTGCTCCCCGCCCTGCTCGAGCGCTATCCGGACGCACGACTCGTCCTGATGCTCCGCGATCCCGTGAAGGCGACGGCTTCGGTCGTCGACGTGTCCGGCACGCTCTTCTACATGCGCAGCGACGACACCTCCCTCAACAAGCCCCATGGCCAGTTCATCGACGGCCATCCCGCCGTCCATGCCCTGCAGCGCGTCATCGACTGGATCGAGTCCGGCACGATTGCGCGAGATCGCATCGTCGCCGTGCCCTACCTCGATTTCTTCGCGGATCCCGAGCGCGGCCTCGAGAAGCTCTACGCAGGGCTCGGAATGCCGCTCGACGGCGAGGGAAGACGAGCGATGCTCGGCTACATCGCGAGCAAGCCGAAGGACAAATTCGGCCACCACGATTACGCGGTCGGCGACGACGCCCTCATCGCGAGCGAGCGCGCGAAATGGCGGGCGATCCAGGACTGGTTCGCCGTCGAGAGCGAGCTCTGAGAGCGCGCCGAGCCTCTCAGTCGCCGGTCGGTCCGTCGTAGGGCTGGAGCAGATGCGCAGAGAGGTCGCCGACCTGGGCGACGAGCTCGCGGCGCTCGGTGAAGACCCAGCCCGACGCGCGCTTCTCGAGGCGGTCGAGGTACGTGCCTGTGATGATGGGCTGCAGCGGGAGCCCTTCGGCGGCCTGGAAGACGACGAAATAAGTCTGGCAGCGCGCGTGCGTCGCGTCGTCGAAGTCGAGGATCGGGTTGACGCAGAGATGGCGCGTCTTCGGATTGCCCGTGTCGGGATAGACGCGCGTCCAGCGGCCGAGATGCTTCGCGAAATCACCGCTGCCGCGGCGGATCGAGGGCTGCTCCTCGCCGGGAAAATAGACGTCGGCCTCGCGGAACATCTCGCCGACGGCGGCGAAATCGCCGCGATCCACCGCATCCGAATAACGATGCAGCATGTTGAGGATCAGGAAGTAGTCGATCGCTTCGGCCATTCGATTCTCCTGCCCATTCTCCTGCCCATCCTCCTGCCCGCGCTCCGGGATGAGAGGCCGGCTCTTCGAACGCCTCGCCGGGCGACGCGCGGGGCGCGACCTTGCAGTCCGCGCCCGGGAGCTGTATCCGCCCGCTGGGAGGTCCGACCATGGATGGGGCACCGACGGGACACCGCACCACGCGGATCCCGACCGCACGCTACACCCTTCCCGCCTGGAAGGCACTCGAAGACGAACGCCTCTGGCCCCGGGTCTGGCAGATCGCGTGCACCGTCGACTGCGTGCCGGCGCCCGGCGACTACTTCGAATACGAGATCGCCGGTCTCTCGATCCTCGTGGTCCGCGGAGACGACGGTGCGCTGCGGGCGTTCCAGAACGTCTGCCCGCATCGGGCCAATCTCCTGCTCCGCGGCCAGGGCTCGGGTCTCGAGCGGATTCGCTGCGCCTACCATCATTGGTGCTTCGATCTGCGTGGCCGCCTGCAGTCCATCTCGCCGGAGGACGCCCGACCCGAGGCGAGCGCCCGCGCGTCCGATCGCACCGGCGCCGCCGGCCGCCTCGCGCTCGTTCCGGTCGCGGTGGACGTCTGGGGCGGCTTCGTGTTCGTGAATCCGAGCCCGGACGCCGAGCCGCTGGCGACGTATCTCGAAGGGCTCCCGCAGGAGCTCGAATGGGTCGGCATGGAAGAGTTCTCCTGCGACGCGTTCATGACGGTTCCGCTCGCCTGCAACTGGAAGGTCGTCGTCGACGCCTTCGTCGAGACCTATCATCTTCACGCCGTCCATCCTCAGATGCTCGCAATCGCCGACGACGTGAACACGCCCATCACGCTCTACGACAAGCATTCGCGCTTCGTGCAGCCCTACGGCGTCCCGAGCCCGCGCCGGCGGGGCAGCGTCTCGAATCAGGAGCTCTGGGAAGCGTTCGCCGCGAACCTCGGCCACCGCATGGGCATCCCCTTCGCGGACCAGGGCGCCCCCGGCCCCCATCCCGAGATCCCGGAAGGCCTGTCGATGCGCGACGTGCTCGTCGCGCGCATCCGCGAGCATCTCGGGGAGATGGGCGCACGCTACGCGGACCTCGACGACCACCACGTGATCGACGATTTCCACTATCACCTCTTCCCGAACGCCGTGGTCAACGTCTTCGCCGGCTGGTTCGGGTTGATCCGCGCGCGCCCCGGAGCGACCCCCGACGACTGCCTGCTCGACATGTGGAACTTCGATCTGCGCCCCGCCGAGCGCGCCGATGCCCATCCGCGCCCGGCGGTCCTCACCCTCGGGCCCGACGAGATCCGGGCCCTCGGCCCCGTCCTGCTCCAGGACCTCGACCTGATGCCGCAGGTCCAGCGCGGGCTTCGCCAGCCGGGCCTCGGGCATTTCCAGCTGACGCGGTCCGAAGCGCGGATCGGCCGGATGCACGAGATCCTCGACCGCTACCTCGATCCCCCGGCGCCCCTGCGTCTCGCTCCGGACTAATACGCGCTCATCCCGCCGTCGGCCGGAATCGTCGCACCGTGGATCATGCGCGCCTCGTCGGAAGCGAGGAAGAGCGCGATCCGGGCGATGTCTTCCGGCTCGCCGAGGGAGAAGGGATGGGACTCGACCGAGAGGCCGACGGAGGCCGCCTGCTCGAGCAGACCCGTCTGGACGCGCGCCTTGATGCGCTCCGACAGGACGATGCCGGGGCAGATCGCGTTGACGCGCACGCCCTGGCGGCCGTAGGTCGCGGCCAGGGAGCGGGTCAGCGAGAGGATCCCGCCCTTGGCGCTCGAGTAGACGTGGGCCGACTGCCCGCGGAGCGCCACGACCGACGAGGCGTTCACGACCGCGCCCCCGCCCGCCGCGACGATCCGGGGAATCACGTGACGACAGCAGAGGAACGTGCCCTTGAGGTCGAGGCCGATGGTGTGGTCCCAGACCGCGAGATCGACGTCGGCGACGGGCCCGTCCTGCGGAATCGATCCGCCGGCGCAGTTGAAGAGCACGTGGATCGCGCCGAAGCGCGCGACGGCCTCGGCGACGGTCCGCGCGATCGATTCTTCGACGGTCACGTCCGTCGGAGCGGCCAGCGCGCGGCCGCCCGCGCGCTCGATTTCGGCCGCGATGGCGGCCGCCGCGTCGACGTTCTTCTCCGCGATCACGACCGCAGCGCCTTCCTCCGCGAAGAGCCGGGCCGAGGCCCGACCGATGCCCGCCCCCGCGCCCGTGATGAAGGCGACCTTGCCCTCGAGCCTGCCCCGTCCCGTCATCGCCCGACCTCCCCTCGCATGCCGCTCGTTTCCAGCTCGATTTCCACTCGACCTCCGAAGCCCGGGCGGAGGATAACGAGCCATTCCCATCCCCCATCGGCTTTCGTATCGTGACGCCGGCCCGAACGTCCGCCTGCAGAAGGAGCGCTCCGCATGTCCCGCCTTTTCGCCGGTCCGATTCCGCACCCGCTCCGCCGCGCGCCCCGATCCGCCCGCCCGTCGACTAACATGATCGATCATGGGACGAAAGTTCGGGGCAGGCTCCGCGGGCTGGCAGGGCGCGGCGCGGGCCTCGCTCACGGGCTCGGCGCCCTGCTGGCTCCCGGTCTCGCCCTCGTCATCGCCGGCTGCAGCGCCCTCTTCCCCGAAGAGGCCGCCGAAGTGGCGTCCGACACGAAGCGCGCAGCGGGCGCGGCCGCGAGCGCGGCGCCCGGCCCGGTCGACGCCGCGCGCATCGTCGCGGCCGATCCGAAGGACTGGCTCTCCCACGGCCGCACCTACGACGAGCAGCGCTACAGCCCGCTCGCGCAGATCGACGAGCAGAACGTCGCCGAGCTCGGACTCGCCTGGAGCTTCGACCTCGCGAGCGAGCACGGCGTCGAGGCGACGCCGGTCGTCGCCGATGGCGTGATGTACGTGAGCGCGCCCTGGAGCATCGTCTACGCGCTCGATGCAGCGACGGGCGAGCGGCTCTGGACCTTCGAT
>CAUJGH010000130.1 GCA_963169575.1 Myxococcota bacterium
CGGCGAGATGCTGGCCGCGACACTGGCGGGGATCACGACGGACAGCCCCGTCCGGCAGACGCGGTCGCCCGGGCCCTGCGCCGTCGTCGTCAACGTCGGCCTCAAGGATCTGCGCCTGCATACCGCCGAGGAATCGGGCTCGAGCACGAGCTTCGTCTCGTCCTTCGGATCGGTGACCCTCGTCGTCGAGTTCCGCGACTCGTTGACCGACACGCCGCTGCTCCGCTTCATGGCCGCCCGCGGCCTCGGCGGCGGCCCGGGCACCGGCCAGGCCGGCGCGAACCTCCCGCGCCTCGGCAAGACGCTCGGCGAAATCGCGACCGAGATGGTCGACGAGCTCGCGGTCATCGTGCCCTCGACGACGGCGAAGCAGGCCCACCAGTGCCACGATGGGATCTATGCGCTGACGGGTCGCGGTTAGCTTTCGCTCGGATCGGGCGGCGGAGTCTCTCGAAGCGGCGTCCCCTTCGCTCGTCCTGCCGGAACGGCGCGATCCGCCAGCAGGTTCGCCACCTTCTCGCCGCAGCGGATGCTCCCCTCGATCCACGGATGGTTGAGGTAGTCCCCGCAGAGGAAGATTCCGCCGGCCCCCTGCCCCGCGTCTTCTCCGAGCGCGAGGAAGGCACGCACGCGCGCGAGATGGTCCGGCGAGTAGATCGGCATGGCATGGGGCCAGCGCTCGACGTGCAGACCGCGGAGATGGCCCGAATAGCGCGGGAAGAGCCGCGACCATTCGAGGGCGACGTCCCGAAAGACCTCTTCGTCGGAGCGGCCGAGCCAGTGGGCGCCGGTCTCGGCGTGTAGGCCCATGGTGAAGACGCAATCGATGCCGTCCTTGCAGCCCTTGCAGGCGTCGTTGGCGCACTCGCTGATGATGGCGCTCTCCTTGAAGGGCACCCAGATGCCCTCGAAATCCTCGGCGACCGCGAGCGGGACGCGAAAGGCGACGTCGAGGGTCGCGGCATAACGCGTCTCTGCGAGCAGCGCGCGCATCGGATCCGAGCCGCCCTCGAGCAGCTCGAGGGCGATCGGTGCCGGCACGGCGACGACCACCCGATCGAAGGGCTCGCCATCGACGAGCACGCCGCGCCCTCGGCGCGCATCCGCCCGAACCGAACGCACGCGCCGACCGCAGCGCACGTCGAGCCGCGCCGCGAGGGCCTCGGGCAGCGCGCTCATGAAGCCGCGGAAGCCCGTCGGAACGAAGCCGTCGCGGCCGACGAAGAGCGCCGCGAGGGCGTCGAAGGCCTTCATCGAGATCGAATCCGAGCCGTGGAAATGGAAGGTCCGGACGAAGGGATCGACGAGGTAGTCGGCGATCTCGCGGCCGAGGCGCTCTTCGACGACGGCGTAGGCGTCGCGGCCTTCGTCTTCGTCGTCGCCGACCGAGAGATCGAAGAAATCGAGACGATCGGCCCAGGCGCTCGCCTTGAGGAAATAACGCAGCAGCTGCATCCGGGAGCCGAAGGAGACGCCGCGGTAGCGCAGGACGTCGAAAGCGCTCTTCGGCGAGAAGCTCGTCAGCTCGTCGTCGCGGAGGATGCCGCCCGCCCCGGAAACGAAGGGAAAGAGCGAATCGTCGATCTCGAGCTCGCGGGCGAGGGCATGGAGGCGGTCGTAGTTCGCGAGCAGGAGGTTCGCGCCGACGTCGACGGGCAGGCCCTCCTTGACGACGGTCCGCATGCGCCCGCCGACGGCTTCGCCCGCTTCGAAGACGACGACGTCATGACCGCGCTGCGCGATCCGGTAGGCGCAGGTCAGACCCGAGATGCCGGCCCCGACGACGGCGATCTTCCAGGGCGGGGCTCCGCTGCGTGCGCCTTCGGCGCCCTCGGCGGATCGGGAATCGCGGGCGCTCCGTCGCGAGGCCATCAGTCCAGTCCCTCGATGAGGCGATGGGCGAGGCGGCGACCGGTGCCGACGGTGCCCCCGATGCTGGGCCAGCCGGCCGTCGCGTTGCAGAGCCAGAGATTCTCGATCGGCGTCTTCGTCGGGCGGCGGGCGGCGTGGACGTTGGCGGGGACGAGGGCAGCGCCGTAAGCGTTGCCGTGAGGGGCATGGACGAAGCGCTCGTTCGTCGCGGGGCTCCCGATCGCGAAGACGTCGACATGGTCGCGCAGGTTCGGGATGAAGCGCTCCTCCAGCACGTCGTAGAGATGCTCGCGCAGCTTCTTCTTCTCGCGGTTGTAGGCGCGCGGATCGCGGTCCCGCAGCTCGCGCCAGGGGGCGTGGGGGGCGTGGGTCGCGAGCTCGAGGATCTGCCGGCCCGGCGGCGCGAGGCCGGGAGCGTCGCTGTGGAGCGTCGGCGTCGAGAGGAAGAGCCACGGCGACGAGAGATCGCCTGCGTCCTGCGCCCGGTAGATCGCGTCGATGTCGTCGTGGGGGTAGGACCAGACGTTGAACGAGCCGAAGCCGTGGTCCCGCAGGTCGATGCCCTTCAGGCCGAGGTAGAGCGTGATCCCGGCGTGGGAGTAGGCGTAGTGCGCGTGCTCCTCGACGAACGACTTCGGG
>CAUJGH010000131.1 GCA_963169575.1 Myxococcota bacterium
TGATCGACGGCTCCTCCGGCGTCGACCTCGCGAACATCCAGTTCTCGACCTCGCCCATTCCGCCGGAGCTCGGCGAGCCGGAACGCTTCCGCCCCCGGCCCGCGCCGAGACGGCTCGAGCTCTTCCTGGACGAGTCGAAGCGCCAGGCCGGGATCCCGCTCGAGGTCGTGCGCGACTTCCGCCAGTTCGTTTCGGATACGGAGGATCTGCGCCACGAAGTCTCGACCCGGGTGAACGCGCTCACGCGCCTGTTCGGAATGGGAACGCAGGCGGACCCGACGCCGCTCAACGGGAGCCTCGGCCCGCATCGACGCTTCGAATGGATCTCCTGCCGGCTCGACGACCTGAAGTCGATGCGCAAGGGGCTCGGCTGCTCGATCAACGACGTCGTCCTCACGATCGTCACCGGCGCGATCCGGAAATACCTGCTCGAAAAGAACGTCGATCTCGACGCGATCCAATTCAAGGTCTCGACGCCGGTCTCGGTCCGCACCGAGGCGGATCGCGGGAAGCTCGGCAACAAGGTCTCCTCGTGGATCATCCCGATCCCGATCCAGGAGCCCGACCCGAAGCGCCGACTCGAGCTGATCCACGAACAGACCGAGGAGCTGAAGGAGACGAACCAGGCGATCGGGGTCCAGATGATGAACCAGATCCAGGAGTGGACGCCGTCGACGCTGCTCTCGCTCGGCGCCCGCGCGATGTCGGGCCCGATCAATTCGATCGTGACGAACGTTCCCGGCCCGCAGATCCCGCTCTACTTCCACGGCGCGCGGGTTCGCGCGATCTATCCCGCCGTGCCCTTGATGGAAGGCATGGGACTCGGAATCGCGCTGACGAGCTATGCGGGAACGATGGGCATCGGCTTCAACACCGACCCCGACCTCCTCCCCGACACCGGACGCTTCGTCGCGCTCTTCGAAGAGTCAATGCGCGAGCTCGCCGAGACGGCCCATGTCCAGCTCGGCCCGGTCAGCGACGACGTGAACCGGCTCACATCCATCGAATAGGGCGGGCCCGAAGATCGTCGCGAGCCGCGCTCCCCGGCTCCCGCGAAGGCGCTCGGCGCGATTTTTTCGCGCCCGGAGCCGAGTGTCTTCCCGTATAGTCGGGCGATCCTCGCGAGTAGCGAGGAGCCGCAGGAGGGCGACCCGAGCAATGCGAGGAATCTTCATCGGGATGGCCGCGGCCGCGAGCGGGCTGCTCGTGCTCGCCTGCCAGCAGACCGCAGAGGCCCCGTCCCATGCCCAAGAGGCCCAGGAGATCCAGGGCATCCAGATCGCGACGGATGCCTACGTCGCCTATCAGCATTCGGACTGCGAGACCGTCTACCGATTGACGCAGCCCGGCGTGATCGACGCCCTTCAGGCGTCCGAGCTCCGCCATTCGCTCCGACTCGTCCGCGGGTTCTGCCAGGAGATCGACGGCGACCCCGCAGCGGCCCGCCAGACCTATCGACGGCTGATCGACGAAGCCTCCGCCTCGTTCGCCGCCGAAGACGCGCGCGAGCGGCTCCGCCAGCTCGACCTCGAGGCGGACGACCCGGGCTACGCGCGTCGGATCGAGGACGCAGCGCGGCGCGTGCGCCAGCCGAGCGCGCCGCGCGAGCCCAGCGCGCGATCGGCAGCCCAGTACCCGCCCCTCGCCCGGGCATCGGCCGTCGAGGGATTTGCGGTCGTCGAGTTCGGCATCGCCGGGAACGGCAAGACCCTCGATCCGATCGTCGTCGCCTCGGACCCGCCCTACCTGTTCGACGGCGCGGCCCTGCGCGCCGTCCGCGAATGGGTCTACAAGTCGCAGCGCAAATCCGCCCCGGACGCGCGCTACGCGATCCGCATCGTGTTCCGGTCGACGGCGGCGCCGACGCTGATCGACGAGGCCGAGGCGCCGGGCCTGGTTCGGGCCGTCGAGTCGACCGGATCGGGCGGGCTGCAGACGGCGCCCTGATCGGAGCGGAATTCGTCGCCGAGGCGAAGGCCCCGATCTCTTCTCATTTTTCGGATCGCAACGCGCGCAGCGCCGCGAGGAATCGGGCGGCCCGACCGGGCAGCCCGACCTCGAGCAGCTCCGCCCTGACGCGGTGCACGCGCACCTCGAAATCGGGACCCGCTCCGCCGGCCCCCGACAGATTGTCCGCGCTCAGATGGAACGCGATGCCGCAGGCTTCGGAGAAGATCCACTCGAGCGCCTGGGGCCGCGCCTCGGCGCGCTCGAACTCGGCCTGCTCCTCGGCGCTGCGACCGTCGGGGCGATACCAATAGCCGTAGTCCTCGAGCCGCCTTCGCGCGCGCCCGGCGAGACACCAATGGGCGACCTCGTGAAGCGCGCTCGCGAGATAGTCCTCGCGGTACACGATACGGTGCGGCGAAACCTCGGGATCGGCCGAGGGCAGGTAGACGGGCTCGCTCCCCCCGCCGACCAGGATCGTCGCATGCTCGGCGAGAAAACAGTCGCGAAACGCTCGCTCGAGATCTCCGGCCGCCCATTCCATCCCAGGGTCGTCCCACTCCGCCCAGCGGGCGTCATCCGCCCCTTCAGTCGATTCGACCGCGCGTCGCCCGGGATCGCGCCGCTCAGCGACCACCCGGTTCGTATTCGGCACCGACCATCCGCACCGGCGCGTCGAGCCCGTTCACCGCGACGTCGAGCGCCTCGAGCAGCTCGCAGAGCCGCTCGAAGCGGGCTTCGCCGATCTGCTCGGCAAAATGACGCGTCGTCTCGCCGGTGATCTCGTCGATGTCCCGGATCAGTGTCCGCCCCCGCCGCGTGAAGACGACGCGACGCGCGCGTCCGTCGGCGGGATCCGCGACGCGCTCGAGATAGCCCACCTCTTCGAGCTCGGCGACGAGCTGGCCGGCGCGCTGCAGCGTCAGCCGGAGCCGCGCCGCCAGCTCCGTCATGCGAAGACCCTCGGCCGGGAGGTTCGGGATCACCTGCGCCGTCGAGGGCCGCAGGTCGTGGCCCCGCGCGACGAGGCCCGCCCGCATGCGCAGCCGCATCGCCGTCGCCAGCCCGATCAGATGGCGGCTCATCCGCCGACTCGCGGGCTCGGGGGCGGACGCGGGCGGGCGCGGCGGCTGGGCCGCCGCTCGCGAGGGATTCCCGCGACGCGATCGGGCGGACGGACGCGACGGCGATCGAACGGCCATGCTTGCTGTTTTACCAAAGTCCCTTTAGCATTTCCACGGTCCGCCCGAACCTTCCAGGAGCAGCTCCTCCCGATGTCGAAGGATCACCCGTCCCGAAAGGCCCTGCGCGCCGCTCTGCACGAGACGGGCGAGGCGAGCACGGCCGTCGCCGCCCGCGCGAGCTGGCGGATCGACGTCTCCGAGGTCGTCCCGCATCCGGGCCGCTTCGAGCTCGCGGTCGACGTCGTGGTGCCGTGCGAGCGCGCGGACGCAGCGCCGCCCATCGCGCTCGTCTGCCTCCCGGGCGGATTCCTCTCGCGTCGTTATTTCGATCTCGGGAAGGCCGGCGACCGGAGCTACAGCTTCGCGGAAGCCATGGCGGCGCAGGGCTTCGTGACGATCGCGATCGATCATCTCGGAATCGGCGAGAGCTCGAAGCCCGAGCCGGTCGAGGCGGGCTTCGCCTTCGGCGTCGAAGTCATCGCGCGCGCCAATCCGCTCGCCCTCGAGCGCGCGCTCG
>CAUJGH010000132.1 GCA_963169575.1 Myxococcota bacterium
CTGGGCGCAGGCCGCGCTCGAGAGCGTCCGCAGCGCGCCGCCTCTGCTCTTCTTCGGCGCGCTCGTCGTCGCGACCTTCCTGCCCTTCCCGGTCGGCCTCTTCTATCTCGCAGCCGGCGTCGCCTACGGCATCGGGCCCGCGCTCGTCTGGATCGCCGGCTGCCTCGTCGTCAGCAATCTGATCCTGCACACGGCAGCCCGCACCGTCCTGCGCCCGACCCTCGAACGCATCGTCGCACGCCGGGGCCATAGCATCCCCCGCTTCGATTCCGCCCTCGACGAAGCGCTCTTCATCACGCTGATCCGGCTGACGCCGGGCGTCCCCTACTTCTTGCAGAACGTGATCCTCGCCGTCGCGCAGCTCGACCTGATGCGCTTCCTCGTGCTCTCGGTCGCGATCCAGATGATCTACGTCACGGGATTCGTGGTGCTCGGCCGCTCGGCGCTCGACGGCCAGCTCGGCTGGGCGGTCGGCGGACTCGCGCTGCTCGTCGCAGTGGCGGCGGGGGCGAGGGTGCTGGCGAAGCGGCGGGGCGGCTGAAACGCGCCTCGCCGGTCGCCGAGACGCGACCGGCGGCGCAACGGCCGAGACGTGGACCGAAGATTTCACCCGCATGAATCGGAGGGGGGGCCCGTGCCTCTCGTCGATTCGCCCTTCGACTACCTGGCATACCTCGCCCGATGCGCCTCGCATCGCGCGATCGCCCGCGTCCGGGTCCGCCCCTCGGAAGAGCGCTTCAACCAGCCCGTGATCCCCACCCGCTCCGGGAAGAGCCGGCGCGCCAGGATCTCCCGAAGTCCGAGCGGTCCCTTCATGATCCCCAGCGCCTGCGCCGGTGTGCCCCGAGGTCGATTCTCCGACCGATCCTTCATGTAGTTCCTCCACACCGCCCAGATCGCCAGTCGGTACAGCGCCGACTGTCGCCTCTTCGATAACGCGATCGTCTCCCGCTTGTGGTTTGCACTCGAGTGCCGGATCAGCAGGTCCGACAGGTTCGCCGCGAACAGCGGGTTGCTCGTCGTCCGCGCCGCCCGCGAACTCGTCTTCGCGTGAAGGAAGACGCGATCGGGAAGGCGTGACAAGGCCCGTGGATAGGCCTGATGCTCGTCGGAGCGCAGCTCCACCGTCCCGCCCGGCGGAACCACTCTCCGGAGTAGTTCTTCGACCGAGCGACGCGTCGCCTGCGGATCAGGCCGCCCGTATCGCCGCTCGAGGATCGCTCGCTTCACGACCTGCGCAGGCCGCATCGTGCCGCTCCTTCGAAGCTCCGCATCGCTGAAGCCATAGACGAACAGGCTCGGACCGACGACGAGGTTCAGGTCTATGGGCCAGTACTGGCTGTGTTCGAAGCTCCGGAAGCCGTCGAGCACGAGGGCCTCCCTCGGACACGCCTTCGGTCTCGCGCGTTCGTGGAAGAGCAGGCAGTGGCGGCCGAGGCGGTCGCTGATGCGGCGCACGGTGGAGTGGGAGACGCCCCGGGCCCGGGCGATCTGTCGGAAGCCGGCGCAGCTGACGAGCTGGTGGAAGACATCGGGCAGGAGATCGGGACGGCGCAGCCAGTAGGCGGGCGAGAAGGTGGCGGACGAGAATCCTCGTCGGCAGCGTGAACACTGGTACTTCTGGACGCGGTGCGGGCTTCGCCTTCGCAGGTAGAAGCCCTTCTTGATGAAGCGCCAAGGGGCGGAATTCGTTCGGGAATCGCAGTCGGGATGGGGGCAGAAGGGCGGGCGTCGGTCGGGTGTGGTGGTGAGCATGCCCGCCAGAGAGCACGGATCGTGCCGGGTGAAATTGGCGGTCCACGTCTCAACGGCCGAACCGATCCGTTTCGATCCATGAAAAAATTGGCCCCGAGTCCAGAATACGCATGCGTAGATTGGACCCGGGGCCAGATTTTTCGCGCGGCGGTCTGTCGGGGACGCGGCGCCGGATGCGGGCCGCGCCGGGACAGGCCCTGCTCAGAGCTTCCCGGCGTTCGCCTTGAGGAAGTCGGCGACGCCCTTCGGGTTCGCCTTCATCGCGGTCTTGCCCTTGTTCCAGCCGGCGGGGCAGACCTCGCCGTGCTCTTCCGTGTGCTGCAGCGCGTCGACGAGGCGCAGGGTCTCCTCGATCGAGCGGCCGAGCGGGAGGTCGTTGACCGTCGCCTGGCGGACGGTGCCCGCCTTGTCGATCAGGAAGGTGCCGCGCAGCGCCATGCCGGCCTCGAGCAGCACGCCGTACGAGCGCGCGATGTCCTTGTTGACGTCGGCCACGAGCGGGTACTTGATCGGACCGATGCCGCCGTCCTCGACCTTGGTGTCGCGCCAGGCGCGGTGGACATGGGCCGAGTCGATCGAGCAGCCGATGACCTCGACGCCGCGCTTCTGGAACTCCTCGATGTGGTTCGAGAAGGCGAGGATCTCCGTCGGACAGACGAAGGTGAAGTCGAAGGGGTAGAAGAAGAGGACGACGTACTTCTTGCCCTTGAACGACGAGAGCGTGAGCTGGGCCTGCTCTCCGTTCGGCATGACGGCTGTGGCGGTGAAATCGGGAGCGGGCTTCTGGACGAGAGACATGAATTCCTCCGGTGGCCGTGGGATGGAACGGCCGGATCGGCTCGGGTTATAGGTTCTGTTCGCCCTCGGGTCCAGACGCCGGCGACCGGCCGCGACGGGAGCCGCAGCCACGCGACGGGGAATCGAGGGGCACCCCGAGCTTAGCGGGGTTTTCGGCCGGGAAGGCGAGCGTTCAGCGCGCTCCATCCCGCCAGATCGAGGCGAGCGCCTCGACGCTCGACAACGTGACGAGCCCGTCGAGCGTATGGCGCAGCACCATTTCGCCGTATTCGCGCGGATATCCGATCACCGCATCCCTCGGCACCACGACCTCGTAGCCGTGATTCACCGCCTCGATCGAGATCCCGATGATCCCGCGATTGAGCGAAACCCCGGCCGCGACGACCGTGCGCGTTCCGAGGCTGCGCAGGATCGAATCGAGGTCCGTGCCCGCGAAGGGCGAGATTCCGTGCAGCCGCGTCGACTCGAGGTCGCCTTCGCCCATCAGCTCCGGCACCGGGTCGACCGCGGGCGTCCCCACCGGCAGATGCGCGGGATCGTCCAGCAGGCGGTTCACGAACGGCATGTTCCGGTAGCTGCCGGCGCGATCCGGCCGGAACGCGGCGTTGCAATGCACGACGCGCAGGCCCGCGCGCCGCCCGGCGGCGTAGAGCGACGCGCAGCGCGCGAGGATCCCCGACTCGCGGACCGCCTCGGCCGGCCCCGCGAAACGCGCGAGATCCCCGACGATGCCGCGCTGCATCTCCATCGAGAGGATCGTCGTATGCGCGGGATCGACCCGCCGCGCGAGCTCGTCGTTCATCGCCGCTTCCAGGCCGAGAGCGGAACCGTCTCCGTATCGCGTCCGGAGCGCAGGATCGTCCCCGGACGCGCGCCCGTCTCGGCGCCGTCGCGCACGATGACCTGGCCGTTGACGATCACCCGATCGATCCCGATCGCATCGGCGTAGAGCCGCGGCGCACCGGCCGGCAGATCGCTGCGCGTATACGTCGGGCCCTTCCCGATCCGATCGACGTCGAAGACGACGACGTCGGCCCACCATCCCTCGGCGATCCGTCCCCGCTCGCGCAGCCCGTAGAAACGCGCCGGCACCTCCGTCAGCTGGTGCACCGCCTGCTCGACCGGAATCAGCCCCATCTCGCGCACACCGCGGCCGAGCAGCTGGGTCGTGAACGCGAACGTATCGAGCATGTCGAGATGGGCGCCGGCGTCGGAGGCCCCGACGATGGTGCGCGGATCGGTCCAGGACTCGGCGCGCAGGCGCCAGCTCTCGGCGTCGGTCTGCCCCTCGGTCGGCGACGCGAACGAGGTCTGCAGCCCTTCCGAGAGCGCGAGATCGAGCAGCACGTCGAAGGGATCCGCGCCGCGCTCGGCCGCGATCTCGCCGAGCGTTCGTCCGCGCAGCTCGGCGTTCCCGGGCGCGAAGGTCTCGGCGACGCGAATCTGGCTCCAGCGCGTGAGCGCCTTCAGCGGTCCCGCCCCCTGCTCCTCGGCGCCCGTCCTCAGATCCGCGCGCACCTTCGGATCCGCCAGCGCGCGCATGCGCGCATCGATCGGCAGCTGCATGATCGGCGCCCAGCGCGGCAATGCATCGAACGCGAACGCCGAATGCAGATTGACGCGGCCCCCGATCTCCTGGGGCACCGTCAACGCGAGCACGACCGCACCCCGTTCGGCCGCGTGGTCGGAGGCGGCGAGCTGGTTGATCGCGACCTCGGGCATGTCGGAGCGCGGCGCGAGCAGGTTCCAGTTGAGCGCGCGCTGCGCCGCGAGCGACATGTTCGTCAGGATCTCCTTGTCGAGATCGGAGAACGTGCTCGTTCCGGGCAGCATCTCGAGCGAAGTTCCCGGGAACTCGCCGGTGGTCCGGCAGAGGGCATAGAGCTCGTCGAGGCTCGCATGCCGCGACGGAACCGGATTCCCCTCCGCGTCGTTGTGCGCCGCCGAGCGCGTCGACGAGAATCCGAGTCCGCCCTCGGCGAGCGAGCGGCGCAGCAGCGCCTGCATCTCGCCGAGCTCGGCGGGCGTCGCCGCATGGCCGACCGCGCGCTCGCCCATCACGACGCGGCGGATCGCCGAATGGCCGACCATGAAGCCCGCATTGACGGCGAGGCGCCCTTCGAGCAGATCGAGGTACTCGCCGAAGCTCGTCCAGCTCCAGGGCACGCCGACGCGCAGGCTCTCGAGCGGCATCCCCTCGACGCGGGCGAGCATCCTCATCAAGTAGTCGCCCGCGCTCGGCGTGAGCGGCGCGATGCTGAAGCCGCAGTTGCCGCCGACGATCGTCGTGACGCCGTGGTAGAGCGAAGGCGAGAGCGTGCCGTCCCAGAAGACCTGGGCGTCGTAATGGGTATGGACGTCGACGAAGCCCGGACACACGATGCGCCCGCGCGCGTCGATCGTCTCCCGCGCCGGCCCGGAGAGCTCGCCGATCGCGGCGATCCGGCCCGCACGAATGGCGACGTCCGCGCGGCGCGGCGGCGCCCCGGTTCCGTCGACGAGCAGGCCGCCCTGGATCAGGATGTCGTCCATCGGTGTTCCTCCACGGCGCCCGACGATAGGTCAACGAACGCCCGCGGAAAGCGCAATCGACGCGATCGATCGGGGTCGCGTCGAGAGGCGTCCCGGACCCGAAGTCCCGACGCCGAGGCTGGCCAGCCTCGCCAGATCCTGCCATGCTGGGCGCGTCCGCCGTCGGTCCGATCGAGCCCCGACCCGCCCTGCGCGAGGAGGTCTTCGTGAGCGAACCCATCCGGGTGCCGGCCGTCGGCGCCCAGGCGGCCGCCGAGCCGGCCCGATCGATCCCCCTCGAATTCCGCGCCTCCGGCGGCGAATACTTCCGGATCTGGATCGTGAACCTGCTGCTGTCGGTGGCGACGCTCGGCGTCTACTCGGCCTGGGCCAAGGTCCGCCGGCTGCGTTATTTCTACGGAAATACGAGCCTCGACGGCGTCGTCTTCGACTATCATGGTCGCCCTCTCGCGATCCTGAAGGGCCGGCTCATCGCGTTCGGAGCCTACGGCGTCTTCTACGCCGCGACCCAGGTCTTCCCGCTCGCGGCGATCGGCTTCTTTCCCCTCTTCGCGCTCGGCGTCCCCTGGATCATCATGAAATCGCGCCGCTTCCAGCTGCGCATGACCTCCCATCGCGGCATCCGCTTCGGCTTCGACGGGGACTACGCCGGTGCGCTCAAGGCCTACGTCGGCTGGCCGCTCCTCGCCGCCTTCACGCTCTATCTGATGGGTGGCCGGATGCTCTGGGAGCAGGTCCGCTATCTGCTCGGAAACGCGCGCTACGGATCGGAGCCCGTCCGCTTCACGGCCCCTCGCGGCCCCTTCCACCGCATGTTCCTCGTCTCGACGGCGCTCTTCGCCCTGATCATCGTCGGCGCCTTTGCCGCTTTCACCGCGCTCGTCGCCGCCCAGGAAGGAGAGGAGCTTTCGGAACGCATCCTCGCCGCGATGACGTCGCCGGCGGCGCTCGGCTGCGGCGCGGCGCTCTTCCTCGCCTGGTTCGCCGCGCTCGCCTACTACCAGAAGGAACTCCTCAACGCTTCGTTCGACGGCCTCGAGCTCGGCCCCCATCGCCTCGAATCGCATCTCGCGTTCGCGCCGCTCTTCGGGATCTACGTGTCGAATTTCCTGGCGATCGTCCTGACGCTCGGCCTCTATTCGCCCTGGGCGAAGGTGCGCCAGACGAAGTACCAGCTCGAATCCCTGCGCGTCGCGGCGAGGGGAGATCTCGACGGCTTCGCGGCGGGCGCGGGCGACGGCACCGACGCGATCGGCGAGGAGATCGGCGACTTCTTCGACCTCGATTTCGGGCTCTGATCCAGTCGGCTCCGCGCGCGGCGCGGCACCGGACGATGAAGCGGGAGCAGCGGGAGCAGCCGTGAACGAGATCGCCGGATCCCTATTCGATACGCGGCGATCGCTGCGCCGGGCGGCGCGCGCGGAGATCGTCGCGCCCGGCATCGTGCGGATCCGGATCGAGGCGGGCGCCGCCGAAGGCGAAGATCGCCGCTGGGAACGCCCGCTCGCCGAGGTCGAGATCTCGGATCGCATCGGCGACATCCCCCGGCGGCTCACGCTGAGCGGAATCGGAGTCTTCGAGACGAGCGACAACGACGGGGTCGATCGGGCCCTCGCCGCGATCGGGCGTCCGATCAGCGCGGTCGACTGGCTGGAGCAGCGCTGGCCGATCGCCCTCGCATCGCTCGTCGCGATCGTCATCGGCAGCCTGCTCTTCGTCCGCTTCGGCCTCCCCGTGGCCGCGGAGCTCGCCGCGCGCCATCTCCCGACTCGCATCGACCGGATGCTCGGTCGACAGTCTCTCTCCGCCCTCGACGAGCTCTTCTTCGAGCCGACCACCCTCCCCGAAGAGCGCCAGCAGACGCTCGCGGCCCATTTCGATTCGATGACGCGCGATCTCGACGGCGCAGACGGCAAGGACGAGGAGCACGACTACCGGCTGCTGCACCGCGCTTCGCCCCGACTCGGCCCGAACGCGCTCGCGCTGCCGTCGGGAATCGTCGTGATGACCGACGAGCTCGTCGAACTCGCATACGACGACGAAGAGCTCGTCGCCGTCCTCGCCCACGAGGTCGGCCACGTCCGCGGCCGCCATGCCCTGCGCCAGATGCTGCAGAGCGCGGGCATCTCGGCGCTCGCATTCGTACTGCTCGGCGACGTCACGACTGCGTCTTCGCTGCTCTCGGCGGCACCGGTCCTGATCGAGGCGAAGCATTCGCGGGACTTCGAGCGTGAGGCCGACGCCTTCGCGAAGAACTGGCTCGCCCAGCACGGGATCGACCCCATCCGCTTCGACGACATCCTCTGCGCCATGGAGGCCGATGCCGGGAGCAGCGACGCGGCCGGCCTCGCCCGCTATTTCTCGAGCCATCCGCCGATCGACGAAAGGGTGCGCTGCTCGGCGCCCTGAGTCGCTTCGATCGGTCGCGCCGTGCCCCGGCTCAGGCGATCCGCTTCGCGCCGATCAGGACCGCACAGAGTACGAGCGGCTCCTCGCTCGTGACGCGCCAGGCATGACGCGTTCCTCGCTGAACGACGCAGTCGCCGGCGCGGACGGCCTCCTTCTTCCCGAAGTCGAGCTCGAGATCCGCCGATCCCGAGAGGATGAGGACGTAGTCGATCGTATCGGTCGTATGCATCTCCGGATCCTTCGAATCGAAATGTGCCCGGATCTCGTCCGGCATCGAGATCGCCTGCCCCGCGGTCGCCGCGCGCGATGCGAGCCCAGGTACGGTCACGATCTTGAAGGCCGTCTCGCCCACCTTCGGGAAATAGCCGATCGAGGCCGGGCCCTGCGCGTTCGCGCGATCGGGCATCGAAATCGGTCCCTGCGTCGCCCAGAGCTCGTAGCTGCCGGGGCTCGTCTCGCGCGGCGGGGCTCCGGCGTGGGTGAAGATCGCTCCGCCGTTCGCGTCGTGTCCGGTGACGACCAGCTTCATGGGGTTCCTTTCGAGGCGCGGGCCATCGGGAGGGGCCGCGCCGGGATGGAGGACGTTTCGAAACGGAGATCCTTCGCAGTCGCGATTCTGGCATAAGATCGGAGACGTGTGAGCGATCATCGTTCCCTGGCTCTGGAGGTCTCCATGCCCGTCATCGGTTGGGATCACGTTTCGTTTCCCGCGCGCGACCCCGAGGCACTGCTCGATTTCTACAAGCGGCTCGGCTTCGAGACGATCCACGAAGAGGAGTTCCGCAGCGGGAAGTACCCGATCTTCGCGATCGCGATCGGCGAGAACGCGAAGCTCAATTTCCACGGCCCGGCGTTCTGGCAGGATCCCGGCTTCGACGCCCGCGGCCCGACGGCGCTGCCCGGCTGCGGTGATTTCTGTTTTCTCTTCGACGGCACGATCGAAGAGGCGGTGGCGCTGCTCGAGAAGGCCGGCGCGAAGATCGCCTATGGCCCCCTCGACCAGCCCGGCGGAGGCGATCGGGGAAGGCGCGCGGGCACGAGCGTCTATACCCGCGACCCCGACGGCAACCTCGTCGAGTTCATGACCTATCCCGCGACGGGGCGATTCCCGGCCTGGGGCGGAAGCTCGACCGCGGCGGACTCGAAGAAGGAATCCGCATGACCGCCTCCGACGCCGACCTCTTCCTCGACGTGCTCCGCGGCGACGATCCGATCGCGGCGACCCACAGCCTCCGAAACGAGGCCCCCGTCCACTGGGTGCCTTCGCTCGGGTTCTGGGTGATCACGCGCCATGACGACGTCCAATGGCTGCTCGACGAGCCGGAATACGGCTCCCGCGATCGCAGTGTCTGGGAAGGCTTCGAGCCCCTCGCCGAGGGAACCTGGCTGCGCTGGTTCGACGACAACAACTTCGCGCGCGACGATCCGGCCGCCCATGCGAAATGGCGCAGGCGATTCGTGACGGCCCTGACACCGCGCGCCGTCCGGCGCATGGACTTGCAGATCCGGGAGGTCGTCGAGCGCTTCGCCGAGCCCCTGCGCGATCGGCCGGGAGAGATCGTCGATCTCGTCACGGAGTTCACGAACCCGATCCCGAACGCCGTCATCAGCCGCGTCACGGGCATCCCGGCCGGTCGCGACGAGCTGCGATTCCGCGAGCTCGCGCAGGGCCTGATCCGCGGCTTCGTCCCCTTTTCATCGCCCGAGGTCATGGCGATGGCCGAGAAATGCCTCGGCGAGATGGCGGAATGGGTCCGCCGGATGGCGGCCGAGCGGCGGGATGCGCTCGGCGAGGACCTGATCTCGGATCTCCTGCGCGCGCAGGCGGCCGACGATTCGCTCGGCGACGACGAAATCGTGATGTTGATCTCACTCATGATCGGCGCGGGGAGCGAGACGACGAGCTTCGCCACGATGTCGATGCTGCAGACCCTGCTCGAGCATCCGGACGCGCTCGAGCAGCTTCGCGGCGATCGCAGCCGGATCCAGCAGGCGCTCGGGGAGCTGATGCGATTCGCCGCTGGCGGCGGTGCGGCGGCGGGTCTGCTGCGTTATGCGGGCCGCGACTTCGCGCTGCGCGGGAAGTCGATCCGGAAGGGCCAGATGCTGCTGCTCTCCTTCGGCGCCGCGAATCGCGATCCCGAGGTCTTCCCGGATCCGGACCGGCTCGACCTCGCGCGCGATACCCGCGAGAGCCTCGTCTTCGGCCACGGCGCCCACTACTGCCTCGGCGCCAACCTCGCGAAGCAGGAGATGGGCGACATGCTCGATGCGGCGCTGGACATCGTCACACCGGGCTCCCGGCTCCGGTACGACTTGCAGGAGACGCGGCAGATGGGCCTCGGCCGGCGGCCGTGCACGTTGCCGATCGAGCTCGCCGGCTGATGGGAGGGACATGTCGAACGAGAGCCTGCCTCATGTCGTGATCGTCGGCGGAGGCTTTGCCGGCCTCGCCGCCGCGCGCAGTCTCGCGAGGGCGCCCGTTCGCATCACCCTCGTCGACCGCCGCAATCATCATCTCTTCCAGCCTCTCCTCTACCAGGTCGCGACCGCCGCCCTGAACCCCGGCGACATCGCCTATCCGATCCGCTCGATCCTGCGCCGCCAGCGCAACGCGCGCACGATCCTCGCCGAGGCGACGGGCATCGATCTCGCTCGGCGCATCGTCCAGCTCGCCGACGGCGAGCTCGCCTACGACCATCTCGTCCTCGCAGCCGGCGCTCGCCACGGCTATTTCGGGCACGACGACTGGGAGCGCGACGCGCCCGGGCTCAAGACGATCGAGGACGCGCTCGAGATCCGGCGCCGGGTCCTGCTCGCCTTCGAGGCGGCCGAGCGGCGGGGCGACGCGGCCGAGCACGACGCGACGCTGACCTTCGTGATCGTCGGCGCGGGACCGACGGGCATCGAGCTCGCCGGCGCGCTGCTCGAGATCGGCCGGCATACCGTCGCCCGTGACTTCCGCTCCTTCGATCCGCGGCGTCTGCGCGTCGTGCTCGTCGAGGGCGCGCCGCGCGTGCTGCCGCCCTACTCGGAGCGGCTCTCGGCGGCGGCTCAGCGTCAGCTCGAGGCCCTCGGCGTCGAGGTGCGCACGGGCGTCCAGGTCACGAAGATCGATGCGTCGGGTGTCTGGCTCGGCGACGAACATCTGCCGGCACGGACGGTGCTCTGGGCCGCCGGCGTCTCCGCCTCGCCGCTCGGTGCGACGCTCGGGATCCCGCTGGATCGCGCGGGCCGCGTGCGCGTCGGTCCGGACCTCGCCCTGCCGGAGCATCCGGAGGTCTTCGTCGTCGGCGATCTCGCGGCAATCGAACAGGACGGGCGACCGGTTCCGGGCATCGCCCCCGCAGCGATCCAGGCGGGCCGCTGTGCGGGCCATAACGTCGCCGCTCGAATCGCCGGCCGGCCGACCCGGCCCTTCCGTTATGTCGACAAGGGCTCGCTCGCGACGATCGGACGCGCCGCCGCCGTCGGGACGATCGGACGCTTCGAGGTCACGGGCTTCCTCGCCTGGTGGATCTGGTGGCTGATCCACATCGCCTATCTGATCGGATTCCGGAACCGCCTCAGCGTCCTGATCGGCTGGGCCTGGCAGTATTTCGCCTTCGCGCGCGGTGCACGGCTCATCACGGGGCGCGTCTGGACGCCGGCGAATGCGCCGCGGGATGCGCAGCCGCCCGATTCCGCCTAGCCGCTTCGACGCCCGGCCCTGCCCGGGAAGGAGACCGGAAATGCCGATCCACGAAGTCTTCGCCTACCTGCGACTGCGCGATGCCGCCGCCGCGATCGATTTCTATGCGCGCGCTTTCGGTGCGCGCGAGAAATTCCGGTTGACCGAGCCCGGCGGCCGCATCGGTCATGCCGAGCTCGAGCTCGGCGGAACCACGATCATGCTCTCCGACGAGTATCCCGAGTCGGGGATCCGCGGCCCCGCCTCGATCGGCGGAACCTCGTTCACGATCCATCTCCACGTCGACGATGCCGACGCGCTGATCGCCCGCGCAGTCGCGGCCGGCGCGACGATCGTCCGGCCCGCCAACGATCAGTTCTACGGCGAGCGCTCGGGGACCCTTCGCGATCCCTTCGGCCACGAATGGAACATCGGCCACGAGATCGAGAAGGTGACGCCCGAGGAGATGCAGCGGCGCTACGACGCGATGTTCCCGGACGAGTGAAGCGGCCGGCGCCCTGGGCTGGAGCGAATCCCTACAGCCCGAGCACCTTGCGCGTCGACGCCCCGATCTTCTTCGCCATCGAGACCGGCCCCTCCTGCATGAGGCCGAGATTGAAGACTTCCGGCGCCCAGATCGGATCCGCGCCGATCGCGTCGAGCGCATCGAGCAGCGGCTTCCACTCGACCTCGCCGTCGCCGGGCAGCAGCCGATTCGTCATCGACTCCATCATCATGTCGTCGCCCTGCCCCTTGCGTGTCGTGTCGTTCAGCTGGACGCAGTGGATCCGGCTGCCGGGGATCCCGCGCAGCGTCGCGAGATCGGGGCCACCGGGCTGGCGCAGCCAATGCCACGTATCGACGACGAGCCCGATGTTCTCGCCGCCCGCCGCCGCCTGCACGAGCCGCCACGCGCTCTTGATGTCCTTCAGCCCGGACCAGGGCAGCCACTCGATGCAGATCCGCAGCCCGCGATCCGCCGCCATCTTCCCGAGCAGCGCGAGCCCGCGCGTCGCGGCCCCGAAATCGATCTCGGGCGCCATCACGACGCCGGCGACGTCCTTCGCCCCATGAAAGACGGCGCAGTCGAGCGTCGGCCCGCACTGCGCCTCGATCGTCGCACGATCCGCCGTCTCCCAGCCGATCAGCGATTCGACGATCGGGACCGTGAGCCCGCGATCCCGGATCCAGCCCTTCACCGTCTCCGGCGCGACGCCGGCGCCGACGACGGCCAGCTGATGGAAGGCCCAGAGCGAGATGCCGCCGAACTTCGCTTCGGCGGTCGCATCGATGATCGCCTTCATCTGCTCGGGCGAGAGCTCGAGGGAGCCGCCGACCAGGGTGGCGTTGCAGAGGACGAGCTTCTCTTCGCGGGCGGGCATGGGGCTTCCTTCCTTCTACTTCTTTCGTGCTTGCGTTCGTCGGCCGCGACGGGTTCTCGCAGCGGCCGAGGCCGATCGAATCGATCTGGATCGGACGGCGGGCAGCCAGCGCCTCGGGCCGCCCGATTCTAGACAGGATTCCCGGGCGCCGCCGCGGTCGCGCCCGGCGCGTTACGATCGACCGCATGCCCCAGCCGATCCCTCCGCGGCCGCCTGCGCGCCTGATTCCGTCGACGCCTGCGCTGCACCTCGATCGCCGCCGCTTCCTGCGGACGACCGCCCTCGCCGCAGCCGGCGCCTGGCTCGGCTGCGACCCGGTGGATCCCGATCGCTATTCGGAAGCGGACGTCGCCCGGCTCGCGGCGCAGCGAGCCGAGGAGCAGGCGCGCTCGGGCCACGGCCCCTTCGGCCCCCAGCGTTATCGCGGCTATCGCGGGCTCGCCGAGCTCCCGTGGTTCGAGGTCGATCGCGACGGCGTGCTCCGCTGCGTCGACGAATCCGTCCCGCTCGCGATCGACGTCCACTGCCATTTCGGGATGTCGCTGCTCTTCGAGCCGGAGCTCGACCTGATGGCGAAGACGCCGCGCGTCCGCCATCTGCTCGACTGCGACGCGACGGATCCCGGCTGCCCCCTCGATCTCGACGTCTACATCAACGCGAACTTCGACGAGCCCGCGCTCGCCGAGCTCGAATGCACGACGCTCTCGCAGGGCCTCTGGGGCAACGACGTCGTCCGAACGCATACCATCCCGAACCTGCTCGCCGAAATGGACGCCACGCGCGTCGAGCGCGCGCTGATCCTGCCGATCGCGTTCAATCTCCCCTTCGGCGACGCGCTGACCGAGCGCTGGCACGCGGCGATCTCCGCCTCGGCCACGAGCGCGCGCCTGCTCGCCGGCGCCTCCGTCCATCCGCGCGATCCGGAGAAGATCGCGCGCCTCGAGCAGTTCGCGGCGATGGGCGCGCGCGTCGTCAAGCTGCATCCGACGATGCAGGCCTTCTATCCGGACGAGCCCGATGCCCTCTCGATCTACGAAGCCGCGGAGCGGCTCGGCCTCGTGATCTTCTTCCACGGCGGCCGGGCCGGCATCGAGCCCGAGTCGCGCCACCGCTATGCGCTCCCTCGCCATTACGAAGGCGCCCTGGCCGGTTTCCCCGACCTGCCCTTCGTCATCGGTCATGCCGGCGCGCGCGACGGCGTGGAGATGCTCGAGCTCGGCCTGCGCCATCGCAACGCCTGGTTCGGGATCCATGGCCAGGGCGTCAGCCATCTCGATCTCATGATCCGGCGAACGGGCGGCGAGCGGCTGCTCTTCGGCACCGACTGGCCCTTCTACCATCTCGCGTCGAGCCTCGCGAAGGTCCTGATCGCGACCCGCGACCCCGGCCGAGCATCCATCCGCCACGCGATCCTGCGCGGCAACGCCGAGCGCCTGCTCGGCGCCTGAAGGGAGGAGTCCGATCCGATGTCGACCGTGAAGGGCCACTGCGACCCCCGCTTCGAATCCGTCCGCGCCGTCTTCGAGCGGCGGATCGAATCGAAGCAGGAAGTCGGGGCCGCCATCGCCTTCACGCTCGAGGGCGAGCTCGTCGTCGATCTCTGGGGCGGCTTCGTCGACGCCGCGCGCACGCGCCCCTGGCAACGCGACACCCTCGTCAACACCTACTCGACGACGAAGGGCATGACGACGATCTGCGCCCATCGCCTCGCCCAGCAGGGCCGTCTCGATCTCGACGCCCCCGTCGCGCGCTACTGGCCCGAGTTCGCGCAGGCCGGCAAGGCCGAAATCCCCGTGCGCTGGCTCCTCTGCCATAAGGCCGGCCTGCCCGCGATCCGGCGCCCCATGCCGAAGGGGAGCCTCTACGACTGGGACGCGATGTGCGCCGGGCTCGCCGAGAGCGAGCCGTGGTGGACGCCCGGAACGAAGCATGGTTATTCGCCCGTCACGTTCGGGCATCTCGTCGGCGAGGTCGTCCGCCGAATCGACGGCCGCACGATCGGCCAGATGTTCCGCGAGGACGTCGCCGAGCCCCTCGGCGCCGACTATCACATCGGTCTTCCCGCCGAAGACCACACCCGCGTCGCCGACATGATCGGCAACCTGATCCCCCCTCGCCGCGAGGGCGATTCGGGAGCACCGCGCTTCAAGGGCCCGCTGGCGCAGTTCCTGCGCGACATGGGC
>CAUJGH010000133.1 GCA_963169575.1 Myxococcota bacterium
CGGGCAAGGCCTGAGCAGGACGCGTCGAGATCCGGGCAAGGGCCGGTCGAGATCGAGCGCAGCACGAGACCGGACCGTGGCGGGCGCGATTCCGGAACCGGACCTGAACGAGAGGAGAACGATGGGAGACGAGACGATGAGCCTGCGGCCGCGGATCCGCTCGACGACCGTCGTGGCGGTCGTGCGCGACGGGAAGATCGCGATCGCGGCGGACGGACAGGTCACCCTCGGTGCCACCGTCATGAAGCAGCGGGCGGAGAAGGTCCGGAAGGTCGGAAAGGGCCGCGCACTGGTCGGCTTCGCCGGCGGCGTCGCGGACGCGCTGACCCTGCTCGAGCGACTCGAGGGGAAGTTCGAGAGTCATCCCGGCAACGTGCGCCGGGCGGCGGTCGAGCTCGCGCGCGATTGGCGGACGGACCGTGTGCTGCGCAAGCTCGAGGCGATGCTGCTGCTCGGCGACGCGGAGACGCTGCTCATGGTGTCGGGCAACGGCGACGTGATCGAGCCCGACGACGGTGTCGCGGCGATCGGGTCGGGTGGAGGCTATGCGCTGGCGGCAGCGCGCGCGCTGGTGCGCCATACGGACATGGACGCGCGCGCGATCGCGGAAGAGTCGCTGCGCGTCGCGTCCGAGATCTGCATCTACACGAACGCGAACATCAACGTGGAGACGCTGCCTTGACCGGGAAGGGCGAGACGGGGACGGGTGTCTTCACGCCGCGCGAGATCGTGTCGGAGCTCGATCGCTATGTCGTCGGTCAGCGGGATGCGAAGCGCGCGGTCGCGATCGCGCTGCGCAGTCGCTGGCGGCGGCAGCAGGTCGAGGGGGAGCTGCGCGACGAGATCGCGCCCAAGAACATCATCATGATCGGGGCGACGGGCGTGGGAAAGACCGAGATCGCCCGGCGTCTCGCGAAGCTCGCGCAGGCGCCCTTCATCAAGGTCGAGGCGTCGAAGTTCACGGAGGTCGGCTATGTCGGCCGCGACGTCGAGTCGATCATCCGGGACTTGACGGACCTGGCGGCGAAGATGGTGACCCAGGAAGAGCAGCGTGCGGTGCGGGTGCGGGCGGAGGAGCGGGCGGAGGAGCGGCTCATCGACGCGCTGTTGCCCGAGCCCGTGCCGATCGCGGGACCGCCGGATCCGGCGGCCGCGACGCGGACGCGCGAGACGCGCGAGAAGCTGCGCCGGCTGCTGCGCGGCGGCGATCTCGACGGCCGGGAGGTCGAGCTCGAGCTCGCCGATGCGCCCGCTTCGGGACCGTCGCTCTCGGTCATGGGGATGCCGGGCGCGGAGGAGCTGGGCGCCCAGTGGAAGGACCTGCTGGCGGGCATGCTGCCGCGCAAGACGCGCAAGCGGAAGCTGACGGTCGCCGAGGCGCGCGAGGCGTTGACGCAGGAGGAGGCGCTCGCGCTCGTCGACGCCGATCGGGTCCGCGAGCTCGCGGTCGAGCGCGTCGAACAATCGGGCATCGTGTTCATCGACGAGATCGACAAGGTCGCCGTCAGCAGCGGACGGCAGGGCGCCGACGTCTCGCGCGAGGGCGTCCAGCGCGATCTGCTGCCGATCGTCGAGGGATCGACGGTGCAGACCAAACACGGGCCGGTCGACACCGACCACATCCTCTTCATCGCCGCCGGCGCCTTCCATACGGCCAAGCCCTCGGACCTGATGCCCGAGCTCCAGGGACGCTTCCCGATCCGCGTGGAGCTCGCGAGCCTCGGGCGCGAGGATCTCGTCCGGATCCTGACCGAGCCGACCAATTCGCTCGTCCGCCAGTACACGGCGCTGCTCGGGGCCGAAGGCGTCGAGCTCGTCTTCGAGCGCTCGGGAATCGATGCGATCGCCGAGATCGCGTTCGCGGTGAACGAGCGAAACGCCGACATCGGGGCCCGCCGCCTGCATACGGTGATGGAGCGCCTGCTCGAGGATCTCTCCTTCGACGCCCCCGATCTGCCGAGCCAGCGCGTGACGATCGACGCAGCGCTGGTGCGCGAAAGATTGGGCGACCTACTGGACGATCAGGACCTTTCGCAGTTCATTCTGTGACGCCCGCGCCGGGCGATCGCGAGGAAAACCGTCGATGAACAATCGCGTCCTGATCGTCGACGACGAAGTCTTCTTCCTCGAAGCGATCGACGAGATCCTCTCCGAGGCCGGATTCGACACGATCCGCGCCGTCAACGGGGGAGAGGCGCTCGAGCGGATCGCGGATCCGCGCGTCGCCGTCGTGGTGCTGGACGTTCGTCTGCCCGACATGGACGGGATCTCGGTGCTCGCGAAGATCCGCGAAAAGCGGCCGGAGCTGCCGGTGATCATGCTCTCGGCTTCGACCGATCAGGAGATCGTGCTCGAGGCCCTCCGACTCGGCGCCTCGGACTATCTCGCCAAGCCGCTCCACGACGAGGAGCTCGTCCTGGCCGTCGGCCGCGGCATCGACGGCCACGAGGCGAGCGCCGGTCGCCGGCGTCTGCGCGCCCGGATCGATCGGCTCGTCGAGAGCATGGAGCGGCTCTCCCAGCTCGTGCGCTGGGCCACGCCGGCCGAGCGCGCGGAGGTGTTGCGGCGGGGCATCGTCGATGCGGCGGCCGTCGTCTTCCAGGCGGATCGGGTCTCGCTGATGCTCGCCGACGAGCATCGCGAATGGCTCGCGGTCGTCGCCTGTCGCGGAATCGACATCGAGCGCGAGACGCTTTCGCCGCGCAAGGTGGGGGAGGGCGCGGCTGGCCGCTGCTTCGCCGAGGGCGGGGTCCTCTGCGTCGGCGACGCCGGCCAGGATGCACGCTTCGCCGGGCGGGGTGCCGGCATCTACCGCAGTCCCGCCTTCGCGGTCGTGCCCCTCGTCTGCCTCGGCGAGCCGGTCGGAGTGCTCTGCCTGACCGAGGGGGCCGATGCGAGCGGTCTCGCCGCCGACGAATCGAACGTCCTGCGGCTGCTCGGGATGCAGGTCTCCGAGTTCCTCGCCGCGGACCCCGAGGTCGAGCGGATCCTCGATGCGGCGAACACGCTCGACGTCGAGGGTGTCAGCGCGGGCCAGTCGCGCTCCGGACTTCGCGTCGAGGTCGACGCGGAGCTGGCGCGTTCGATCTGCGAGGTGGTGGCGGCGGAGGTCGAGCCGGCGAGAGTGCTGCGGATGGCGCTGGGATGCGTCTCGAGGGTCCTGTCGGCAGGGCCGGTGGCGCTCCATCTGCTGAGCCCGGAAGGCAGCTCGCTCTTCCGCGAGGCCGAGATCGGTGGAAGCCAATCGGGCGATCGGGACTCCTTGCCCGTCGATCGCGGGCTGACGGGCACGGTCTGCCTGACCGGCGGGCTCGTCCTGGTCGATCGGCCGGAGACCGACGGGCGCTTCGATGCGCGCGTCGACACGCCGGCGGACGGCGAGGTGCGGGCCCTGCTCTGCGTCCCGATCAAGCTCCGGGACAAGGTCGTGGGCGTCGTCCGGGCCTTCTTCGAGCCGGGACGGCTGCCGTCGGCACGGACGGCGGAGGTTCTCTCGGCGGTCTTTTCCGCGGCCGTCCGGAACGTCCTCCTGTACCGTAGCCTGCTCCAGAGCATCGAAGAGCTGGCGACCGCCCGGCGCGAGGCGCGGCGCGAAGGTCCGGGTTCACGTTAGTCCGCTCGTCGTCGGACCGATCGCCCGCTCGATGAACGTCGGGTCCGGGCGGCCGGATCCTCCACTCTGGTTTGGAAGTCCCGGTTGAAAGTCCCGGTCGAAAGTCCCGGTTGGAAGTCCGGGTCAAAACTCCCGGATCGGTCGTCCCGGGTCGGAAGGAGCGTCATGCAGCAGCTCGTCGAAAAAGCCCGGATCCTGATGGAAGCGCTCCCCTACATGCGCCGCTTCATGGGCAAGACGATCGTCGTCAAGTACGGCGGCCATGCGATGACGGACGAGTCCTACCAGGCCTCTTTCGCGGCGGACGTCGTCCTGTTGAAGCACATCGGCGTACGCCCCGTGATCGTCCACGGCGGCGGCCCGCAGATCGAAGCGACGCTCGCGCGCATGGGCAAGAAATCGTCCTTCGTCGACGGTCGCCGCATCACCGACGACGAGACGATGGACGTCGTCGAGATGGTCCTCGGCGGCAAGATCAACCGCGAGATCGTCGAGCTCGTCCAGCAGGCCGGCGGGCGGGCCATCGGATTCACGGGCAGCGACGGCGGATTGCTGCGCGTCGAGCGAAAGCTCATCAACGGCCAGGATCTCGGCCGGGTCGGCGACCCGACCAGGGTCGATCCGAGCGTCCTGCTCGCGGCGACCGAGGCGGGCTTCATTCCCGTCATCGCGCCGATCGGGGTGGACGAGAACGGGCTGAGCTACAACGTCAACGCCGACGAGGTCGCGGGGGCGATCGCGGCGGCGCTGCGGGCCGAGAAGCAGATCCTGCTGACCGACGTCGAGGGCGTGCTCGACGCGAAGGGGCAGCTGATCAGTCAGCTCACGATCGATCAGTGCAAGCGCCTGATCGCCGCGGGCACGATCAAGGGCGGCATGATCCCGAAGATGGAATGCTGCATGGACGCGCTCGCCGGCGGCGTTGCGCGGACTCACGTCGTCGACGGGCGCATCCGTCACGCCGTGCTGCTCGAGGTCTTCAGCGACGATGCGGGCGTCGGGACGCTGCTCGTCCCCTGACGGCGGACGATGGAGCGCGGCCCGCCCGGAGCGGGGGCGGCGTATGCGCGCCGTTCGGAACGGGCGAAGCAGGGCGGATCAGGAGGCAATGTGCCCAAGGATTTCTTGACGTTGGCGGACTGGCCGGCAGACGCGCTCTGGGCGATGGCCGAGCGGGCGGCTTTCCTGCGCCGCAACCACAGGACGGGCAAGCGGCCCCGAACGCTCGAGGGCCGCATTCTCGCGATGTATTTCGAGAAGCCCTCCTTGCGGACCCACGTCACGTTCGAGGCCGGCATCGCCCAGCTCGGTGGCCATGCGATTCTCCTGAAGCCCGATCAGGTCGGCATCGGGACGCGCGAGAGTCCCGAAGACGTCGCCCGCGCTCTGTCGCGCTGGGTCGATTGCCTGATGGCGCGCACCTTCAGCCACGAGCTGGTCGAGAACCTGGCGCGCCATGCGACGATCCCGGTCGTGAACGGCCTGACCGATCTGCTCCATCCCTGCCAGGCGATGGCCGATCTCGTCACGATCGCAGGCGTCATGAAGCCCACGGACGCGACCATCACCTACGTCGGCGACGGCAACAACGTCGCCAACTCCCTCGTGCATCTCGCCGCCGTGCTCGGCCTGCGCCTGCGGGTCGCGACGCCGGCCAGCCATCCGCCGGCGGCGCGGGTGATGCTCGGTGCCCGGGAGCTCGCGCAGGCGAGCGGGGCCGAGATCACGCTGCTCGAAGATCCGGTCGAAGCCGTTCGCGGCGCGGACTTCGTGTACACCGATACCTGGACCAGCATGGGGCAGGAAAAAGAAGCCGAGGAGCGCCGCCGGATCTTCCGCCCCTATCAGGTCAACCGCGAGCTGCTGTCCCACAGCGCCAACGCCTGGGTGCTCCATTGCCTGCCCGCCCACCGCGGCGAGGAGGTGACCGACGAGGTCCTCGACGGCCCGCGGAGCCTGGTCTTCGACCAGGCCGAGAATCGGCTCCATGCCCAGAACGCGATCCTCGAGCATCTCTTGAGCGCCTGATCCGTGAGCGCCTGATCCGCCGTTCGTTCCGGCGCGGTCGCGCCCCTCGCCCTCGCCGCTCTCCTCGGTGCCTCCCGCTCCCCCGGGGCCGAACGGGCCCCGGCCGAATTCCCGATCCGCCCGTCCGTGTCGCCGCAGTCCGTCTCAGCTTTGCCCC
This sequence comes from Myxococcota bacterium, assembly GCA_963169575.1. GTDB lineage: Bacteria > Myxococcota_A > UBA9160 > UBA9160 > UBA4427 > UBA4427. The sequence continues at coordinate 5,799 of CAUJGH010000133.1, forward strand.
GGGGCAGCCGAAGAATGACGAGCGGACGCATGCGCGGGGCATGTCGTCTGCTTTCCCCGTGCATGCGAGACGTGGATGAACGAGGCAGCGAAGAGGGAGCAGGAGCGGGCGACTCAAGTCGTCGCGCTCGCGTCGGGGCATGACCCGAAGCGGCTCCGCCTTTCGGCGGCCGAGGGGTATCTGCTTTCCCGCATCGACGGGCGGACGCCGTGGCGATTGCTGCGCGAGATCGGTGGCATTCCCGCGTCGGACGTGGATGCCTGCCTCGAGCGCTGGCTCGCGGAAGGCGTGGTCGAGATCGTCGGCGGGGCCGCGAAGGCCGGCAAGACGGCGGCCGACGCTCCACCGACCGCTGCGACCGCGAGCGCGAAGTCCGCGACCGGATCGCCGGCGCCTCCGCGACGCGCGATGGATGCGGCGAGCGCGCCGAAGCCCGAGACCCCGGCGATCGTGATCGATCCCGGGCTCCTCGACCCGGCGCTCGACATCGACTGCGAAGTCCAGCGCCGCATCCTCGAGTTCGAGCTCTCGCTCGCGCGGCCCTATCACGAGCTGCTCGGCGTGCCCGTCGGCGCGGATCCGAAGACCGTGAAGCGGGCCTACTTCAAGCTCTCGAAGGAATTCCATCCCGATCGCTATTTCCGCAAGCGGATCGGGCCCTACACGCAGCGCCTCGAGCGGATCTTCAAGAAGGTCCTCGAGGCCCACGAAATCCTCTCCGACCCCGAGCTCTGTCAGGTCCAGAACCAGCAAGAGGGCGCGATGCCCGAGGCGGTGGACGTCGTCGTCGCGCCGGCCGCGACGAGCACCGCGGCGCCCGAGCCGCTGCGCGATCCGTCCTCCGGACCGGCTGCGGGACGACCCGGATCCGATCCGCAGAGCCGGGCGCCGGCGGCCCCGGCGCCGGAGGTCCTGCCCGAGAAGAAGCCGCTCTCGAAGCTCGATCGGCTTCGCCAGCGCATGCCCTTCAAGATCGATCATGCCGCGATGGCCGCCCGCCGTGCCCGCGCGCTCGAAATCTTCCGCGCGGCCGAGGCGTCCCTCGAAGCCGGCCGGCTCAACGAGGCCGAGGCGGGCATCCGCATCGCGATCACCTTCGATCCCTCGCGTGCGGAGTTCAAGGAAGCGCTCGGCGCGCTGCGCATTCGCGCGGCCGGGGATCGCGCGATGAAGCTGCTCGCGACGCCGAGCGACCGGATGAGCGACCACGAGCTGCGCGACGCGCTGCAGCTGCTCGAAGACGTGCTGCCCTACCGGCCGCACGACCCCGAGCTCAACGTCCGCGCGGCGCTCGTCTGCCTGCAGCTCGGCCGCTACGACGAAGCCGTCGAATACGTGGAGACGCTGCTCGAAGGCGCGCCCGACGTCGGGAGCCATCACGCGCTGCGCGGACGCATCGAGCGCGCGCGAGGCGATCTCAAGGCCGCCAAGAAGGCCTTCGACGAAGCGCTCGAGCTGGATCCGGATGATCTCGAAGCACGGAGGGCCCTCGCCTCCATGCGCATTGCCGCCCACGACGCGGCACAGGGGGGAAGACGATGAGCCGGGTGATCGGAATCGATCTCGGGACGACGAACTCTTGCGTGGCGGTGATCGAGAACGGTCAGCCGACCGTGATCCCGAACGCGGGCGGCTACAAGACGACGCCCTCGATGTTCGGCATCTCCCAGGACGGCAAGCGCCTCGTCGGGCATCTCGCCAAGCGACAGGCGATCACGAACGCGCGCAACACCGTGTTCGCGAGCAAGCGCCTGATCGGCCGCC
>CAUJGH010000134.1 GCA_963169575.1 Myxococcota bacterium
AGCCGAGCCCGATCCCGCGTCCGCATCCCGAGCCCCGCTTTCCGGGCGCGTGCCCGGACCGCAAGCGTTCGGTCCGTTGGTTCGTCATCGTGCTCGGCACCTCCCCGTGGCCTCGCGTTGATGGCCCGGGCTCACGTCGAATTCCGTCTCGCCCGAGCGCGCATGCACGCTCGGCTGCACCGGCGTTGCGTGCTTCTTCGGGCAGCGTCCGAGGGCACTTGACGGATTCCGCCCGCCAGGGCCCGACGACGCATCCGCCCATCGATGTTTCGGATCCGCCTCCGCGCACCGGGACGAGGACGCCTCCGATCCGCTGCCACGCTCCGTCGATGCCCGGCGATTGCGCTCGCCCCCGGCCGGACCCCGCCCGTCCCGCGCGCTCACGAAATCGCAAGAAGCCGCCCAAGTACCCGAATTGCCTCGGCGATGCGCGGACCGTACCACGAGACCAGAGTGCCGTCGATCAGATGGATGCGATCCTGCGCAGACGCCGGGCAGTCGAGCTGGCAAAGCTCGGCCCGATCGGCCGCGCCGAAGGCATAGGGCTCGCTCGGCAGCAGGATCACATCGGGCTCTGCCCGTTCGATCTCCGCGAGCCCGACGATGGGATATCGCCGCTCCGCCGCGCTGCGACGGGGATCACCGCCGCGCCGCGCGCCCGTCGCCCTTGCGCGAAGGGCTGTTTCGGATTCGTCGGCGCCGCCGATGCTCTCCGATCCGTACCGCGCATCCTTTGCGAACGCGTTCTCACCGCCGCAAAGCGTAATCAAATCATGGATGTACGTATCTTCGCCGACGGTCATCCAGGGATCCCGCCAGATCGGACAGAAGACGCGTGGCAGGCGACGACCGGCTGAGCGAGCCGCCGCAAGCGCGGCCTCGGCCCGCTCGAGCGCGGCGAAGACGGGGGCGACGACTTCCCTGCGACGCTCGGCGCTTGCCCCCAACTCGGCGAGCTCGCGGAGGAGCTCGGCGCCTTCGCGAACGCTGCGGGGATAGCTGAGCCAGACGGCGACGCCGCGATCGCAGAGGCGATCGACGACCCGGGCCGTGTTCTCCTCCTGATTCGCGATCACGAGGTCGGGCCGGAGGGCAAGAATCCCTTCGACATCGGCGTCCTTGGTCCCACCGATCCGCGCGAGCCCCGCAAAGGCGCCCGGCGGCTCGACACAGTACCGGGTCACGCCCACGAGCCGATCGCCGAGACCGAGCGCGACGAGCGCCTCGGACAGGCTCGGAACCAGACTCACGATCCGCTCGAAGCGGCGGTCGGGAAGCTCTGCACACCGGCGTGCCCAGCGGGGCGCCGGCGGCGCGGACCGCTCGGAGTCCGTCCCTCTCGGATCGCCGCCGTCGACCATACCGCCAACGTATCACGCGCCGATCGAGGCGACGCAGACCCGTCATCGCCCGGCCGAGACCGCACCGCCCGCTGCCGGGGAACGAAGCTCCCTGGGACGCGCCTCCGGTCGCCGGACCCGCGGCACGAAGCGGGAGGCGATCCGATCCGTCCAGCGGTGGTCGCACCGGCGACACCGGCCGAGCAGGAGCCAACCGCCATCGCGACCCCCGCCGACCTCGTCCTCGACGACGTCGCATCCGCCACAAAGCCCGCAGCCCTTTGCCGGCCCCGCCGCCTGGAGGCGGACCGGGATCGACGTCGGCGCATTCTCCGATCCGATCGAGCGGTCGCCGAGCGGCCTGCCCTCCCGCGGCTCATGCCGCCGCGGGGCCTCGCGAGGCCCCCGCGCCAGCATCCGTTCGACCCGAGCCCGCTCCGCCGAAACCCGCTCGCGCAGCCGCGCCCGATCTCTCGCGCTCCCGAGCCCGGGCGAACGCATCGCCCTTTCGTCGACCGCTTCGATCCCAGCCATTCGCTCTCCCGCCTTCTTGTGTTTGGGTGTTCCTGGATTCCTGTTTTCCCGGAGTCCTGGATTTGCCTGCCCGCCTGGCCGCACTTGCGACGTTGGGCGTCTTGCCGGCCGCGCCTGCCTCGCCTGCCTCGCCTGCCTCGCCTGCCTTCACAGACCCGAGAGCCCGGACGGCCGATGGGGGGAGCCGGCCGCCCGGACATCCGGATCATCCGGTGCCTGCATGACGAATCCGGTCACGACTGTCGAAGAAAATCCGGGCGGCCGGGGGCCGCGCGGAGGGATCACCGCGGCACCCCTCGCTTCCCTCGGCTGCACGGCGTCGCCGCAGCCTGCGCCGCAGGTGCGGCGCGGTACGACTCGGTACGCCGCGGCGCGGCGCGGCGAACGGGGGACCGCGTGACCGTGTCGATCCGCTCGTCAGGCGTCCCGGAGCTCGCGCTTCAGGATCTTGCCCGTCGGGCCCTTGGGCAGGCTGTCGCGGAACTCGATCAGCCGCGGGTATTTGTACGCGGCGAGCCGGTCCTTGCAGAAGGACTGCAGCTCCTCGGCCGTGACCTTCGCATCGGGCTTCAGCGCGACGACGGCCTTGACCTCTTCGCCGTGGCTCTCGTGGGGCACGCCGATCACGGCGGCCTCGACGACCGCTTCGTGCTGGTAGAGCACCTCTTCGATCTCGCGCGGATAGACGTTGAATCCGCCGCGCAGGATCATGTCCTTCTTGCGATCGACGATCCAATAACATCCGTCGCCATCGCGATGACCGATGTCGCCGGAGTGGAACCAGCCGCCGCGCAGCGCTTCCTTGTTCGCGTCGGGACGGTTGAGATAGCCCTTCATGATGTTGTGGCCGCGAATGCAGATCTCGCCGTGCTCGCCGTCGGGCAGCCGTCGATCCGCATCGTCGACGATGCACATCTCGACGCCCCAGACGGGATAGCCGATCGAGCCCGGCTTGCGCGGCTTCGAGACGACGTTGAAGCTCGCGATGGGCGAAGTCTCCGAGAGTCCGAAGCCCTCGAGCACCTCGACGTTGAACTTCTCCTCGAACGCGTAGAGCACCTCGACCGGCATCGGTGCGCCGCCGGTCAGGCAGCCCCGCAGGCTCGAGACGTCGTAGGCGCGGTCGCCGCGGTGGTGGAGCAGCGCGAAGTACATCGTCGGAACGCCGGCGAAGTGCGTCAGGCGGTCGCGCTCGATCAGCTGGAACGCCTGCTCCGCATCGAAGCGGGGGAGCAGCGTGAAGCTGCCGCCGAGGGCGATCATCGCGTTCTGGATCACGGTCTGGCCGAAGGAATGGAAGAGCGGGAGCGTCGCGAGCGCGCGGTGGGCCGAATCGGTCGGCGGCAGCAGGCGCGGCACCACGACGGTGCAGTTCAGCAGGAGATTCGAATGCGTGAGCTCGGCGCCCTTCGGCTTGCCGGTCGTCCCCGACGTATAGAGGATGACGGCCGTGTCCTGGGGCGAGGTCGGATGGGGTTGATCGACCGGATCCCCCGCCGCGAGCTCCCCGAGCGTGTCGGCAGCGACTTCGCTCGTCGCGAGGACGACGGGGACACCGAGCTGCGCAGCGCCCGCGCGCCCGACCTCTTCGAAGAGCGGATGCACGATCAGCAGCCGCGCCTCTGCATCCTGCAGGAAGTAGGTCACCTCGGGCGCCGCGGCGAGGACGTTGATCGGGACCACCGCCGCGCCCGCGTAGAGGATCCCGAAATAGGCGATCGTGAATTCGGGGACGTTCGGTACGAGCAGAGCGACCTTGTCGCCGACGCCGATGCCCCGCTCGCGCAATCGGCTCGCGACACCGCGCGCCGCGCGATCGAGCTCGGCATAGGGGATCGAGCGCTCTCCCGCGCGCATGACGACGGCGTCCGGCGTCTCGAAGGCGCTCGTTCGCAGGATCGATCCCAGGTTCAGATGCATCGAATTCTCCTCGGCGCCGCGGCGCGGGCTGCAGCACGAATGGCCCGAATCTAGTCGCGCTCTGCGCCGCGAGCGACTGGGTTATGTTCGGCGCGCCGCCCGCCCCGGGCCCGCGGGAGGAACCCTTCTGGACGCTCCGCTGCTCGAGACCTCGCCGCCTGCGGCTCGGACGCGTTGGCTCCTGGTCGCCGGCGCCGCGCTCGGTCTCGCGCTGTCGGCAGGGGGCCTGCTGGAGCAGCGTGCGATGCGTCACCGTCTCGACGACGAGACCGCGGCGATCGTCGGCGAGAGGCCGATCCGGCGGATCGACTACGAGCGCATGCTCGCAGGCGTCGAGCAGGATCGCCGGGGGCCCATCGACGACGGGACGCGGCGGCGGGTGCTCGAGCGCATGATCGACGAGGAGCTGCTCGTCCAGCAGGCGCTCGCCCTCGGAATCGCCCAGGTGGATCGGCGGGTCCGCGGCGAGCTGGTTTCGAGCTTGATCGATTCGGTCGTCTCGGAGGCCGATGCCGAGCCGCCGGGCGAAGCGGAGATCGAGCGACATTACCGCGCCAGCGCCGCGTTCTTCGCTCGCCCGGGTCGTGTGCGCGTCGAATCGCTCTTTTTCGCGCCGACGGGCGGCGGAGTCGCGAACGTCGACGCGGCCCGGGCCAGGGCGGAGGCGGCGCGTGCACGACTCGTCGGCGGGGAAGATTTCGCGTCGGTCTCGGCGGAGTCGGCCGATCGTGCTGCGCTGCAGGTCCCGGCTGCGCTGCTTCCGCTCGCGAAGCTGCGCGACTACCTCGGGCCGGCCGCGATCGAAGCGCTCGCAGCGATGGAGCCCGGCGAATGGAGCACGCCGCTCGAGGCGGCCGGGGGGTTCCGGCTCGTTCATCTGATCGAGCGCGAGCCGGAATCGACGCCGCCGCTCGCCGAGGTCGAAGACCTCGTCCGCGAGGACCTCGTCCGCAGGCGCGGCGACGAAGCCCTGCGGCGCTACCTCGATGCCCTGCGCGGGGAGATCGAGGTCGTGCGCAACGCGTCCCTGTTCGCAGCGCCGTCGGGAGCGACGGGAGACGAGCCTAACGTTTCGCCGTGAGCATCGACTGCAGGAGCGTCGCCAGCGTCTCGATCAACTGCTCCCGGCTGCCGGCGAGCTCCTCGATCGAGACGTGATACATCGAAAGCCGTTCGAGGACGCTCGCGAGCGCTGCCGCCGCCACCATCGGATAGAGGCGACCGCCCTCCCATTTCTCCTCGCCGGACTTCGACTCGGCAGGCGTCGATTGCGCGGCTCGCTGCTGCGAGACCTCGATGATCTCCGCGAAGGCGTGGACCAACGGCATCATCGCGCTCATCCGCAGCTCTCGAAACGCGAGATCGCCCTCGTCGCAGGCGTTGTTGCGCACGCGCAGGATCGGCGCATAACGGTCCCAGTGATTGATGACGACGTGGGCGAGCTTGCGGCCGCGTTCGTGTCCCTCGCGTCCGCTCCAGTCGCCCTGCACCAGCTCGACGATCTCCGGCGTGAACTCGCTGACGTGGCTCGCGAGGTGGAGGACGACGTCCTCGACGTCCTTGAAGTACTGGTAGAAGGTGGCCGGAGACGATCCGATCCGGCGGGCGATGTCGATGACGCGCAGCTCGCGCATCGGCTTCTCGCCGAGGAGCACGACGGTGGCATCGAGGATCCGCACGCGCGTGTTCTGCGCGCGAGGCCCGAGCGGGCGGCCGCCCTGGTCGCAGAGGGCTCCGCCGGACTCGTCGTGAATCGGCATGGGGGGGCGTTGCGCATGGATCGAACGAGGCACGAGAAGAGCCGCGGGCATGATCCTTCTCCTTATCTCCAAGAACTCCAAACTCGAGCGGTCTGGCTTGCGGTCCGCTCCCGCCAGGTCGGTCCCGAAAGCGGCCCCATTGTCCAGGGAGCCGGGTGGACTGCAAGTCACGCTCACCTTACTCGAATTCGACACGATCCTGACAAGGAAATTTCCTGAGGGGATATCAGAACCTGCCGTGGCCAACCTCACTGGCAATATAGGTTGATTCCCCGATCATGCTCGTGACACCACGCAACGGAGACCCTCCGCAGCGCGGGCTGAAGATTTTTCTTGTGGACGGACATGAATCCCGTAGCTTGTGTCTTCATAGGCTTTCGCGAGTGGATTCTGCTTCGCCCTCCCCGATCCCCCGGGCGCAGTGCAGGATGCGGAGGGTGCCCGGCAGCGGGTGCGCCTCCGAGAGTGCCAAGAGCGCAGGAGGTCTGAGTCTGATGGCCAAGCTGACGATCGAGATCGACCTCGAGGATCCCCAGGAAGCCTGGGATGCCCTCTACCGGCGGATCGAAGAGTTCGGCGACGAGGTCGACCCGCCGAGCCCCTCCAAGGACCCCGGATCCCATCCGAGCCCGGTGACCTACGACCTGCTGCTCGATCCCGAGCGCGCCTTCGGCGACCTCGGCGACTTCTTCGCCGTTCTGACCGGGCGCGACTGACCCGCCCGGGATCGCGCCGACCGCTGCATCAGGGCGTCCTCTTCGCGATGACGACGACGCGCAGCGTCGGCTCCGGGCGTCCGGCGACGCGAATCACGTAGGTGCCGCGTTCCTCGAACGTGTAATGCCAGCCTTCGCCGGCGGCGCTGATCGGCGGACTCTCGAAGCGACCGGCCTCGTCGGAGACGACGACGCCTTCGGATCCGGCCGCGGAGGCCGCGATCGCATTCGTGAAGTGGACCGTGGTGCCCTCGAAGAGATTGAGGAGCACGGGCGCGAAGCCGGTCGCCGTGATCTTCACCGTCGGTCCATGCGCCCAGGCCGGTCCCGCCGCGCCGAAGGCCAACACGACGATCGCTGCGAGCGCACACACCGCGCGAACCGCCGCTCTCTCCCCATGCATGTCGTTCTCCCTCCCGACGCCGACGCACCGACGCGGCTACGCCGCCACGCGGCGGACCATCGCACGCAGCGGAGCAGCCCGGTAGGCTCCGCCGCCGCCCCCGAAACCAGCGCCGGCGGCGGAGCCCCTGCGATGTCGAAACCGAGAAGCGTCGAGCACGCGGCGGCGCACGAGTTCGGCACGCTCGTCGCGATCTCCACACCGATCGCCCTCGCCCAGGTCGGCCACATGGCGATGGGTGTCGTCGACACGCTGATGGTCGCGCGCGTCGGGGTCAGCGAGCTCGCCGCCGTCGCGATCGCGAGCACCTGGGTCTGGTCCTCGGGGTCGATCGCCCAGGGCATCGTGCAGGGCATGGATCCGCTCGTCTCCCAGGCCCATGGCGCCGGCGATGGCGATGCGGTCGCCCTCGCCTTCCAGCGCGGTCTGATCCTCGCGGTGCTCGTGTCGCTCCCGCTGATGGCGATCTGGCTCGCGACCGGAACGCTGCTCGTCGCCCTCGGCCAGGATCCGGAAGTCGCTCGCCAGGCCCAGTCCTACATGACGGCCCGGCTCCCGAGCGCGCTCGGATTCCTGCTCTTCGCCGCCCAGCGCCAATACCTCGCGGGCCGCGCGATCACACGACCGGCGATGTGGATCATGCTGATGGGCAACGTCGCGAATGCGTTCCTGAACTGGGTCCTGATGTTCGGCCATCTCGGCTTTCCGGCCCTCGGCGTCGAAGGCGCCGGCTACGCGACGGCGATCACGAACGTCCTGCTTCCGCTCGGCCTGTTCGCCTGGATTCGCGGCTTCGGCCTCCACGTCGGGGCCTGGCGGCCCTGGGATCGGATCTCGTTTGCGGCGCACGGCCTGCTGCAATCGTTCCGCCTCGGCCTGCCCGTCGGGATCCAGCTCGCGCTCGAGGCCAACGCATTCACGATCGCGATGCTGCTCGTCGGCTCGATCGGCGTCGCGCCCCTCGCCGCCCACCAGGTCGTGATCAACATGGCGAGCTTCACCTTCATGTTTCCCCTCGGCATCGCGATCGGTGCCGGCGCACGCGCGGGCAACCTGATCGGGGCGCGCGATCCGGAGCGCCTGCGCCTCGCCTGTCGCATCGCGCTCGCGATGGGCGGGGGCATCATGGCCATCGCGGCCGTCGCCTTCGTCGGCTTCCGCACTGCCCTGCCGCGCCTCTACGTCTCCGATCCGGAGGTCGCCGCGATCGCCGCATCGCTCCTGCCGATCGCGGCCGCGTTCCAGATCTTCGACGGGATCCAGGTCGTCGGGGGCGGGCTGATGCGCGGCATGGGGCGGCCCCAGGCGGGCGCGGTCGCGAACCTCTTCTCGTTCTACCTGCTGGGCCTGCCGCTGGCCTGGCTGCTCGCGTTCCGCTTCGAGCTCGGGATCGTCGGCATCTGGTGGGGACTCGCGGCGGGCCTCGCCTGCGTCGCGGGGATCCTCTGCCTCTGGGTCGTGCGGACCAGCCGCCGCTCGCTCGCCGAGCTCTCCGTCGCACCGGAGGGGGCACACGATTCCGTGTAGGCAGGAGCGCCGCCCGGCCCCGAATCGGCCGCGCGCAGAAGCGTGCAGCGGCGCGCGAAATCGTGCTGCTTCGCCGCCGTCAGTCGATCCGGATCGACTCGACCATGCCCTCGAACTCGGAGAGCATGCGCGGCAGGCTCACGGACGCGGTCGTCGCCGTGATCACGAGCATGCCCGACGCATCGCGCGGAAGCTGATACTGCATCGTCGTCGTGCCCGGCAGCGCGCCCTCGAATTGCAGATAGAGGACGGGGCGGCGCACGCGCTCGCGCATCTCGCAGGCCTCCATCGCGATCGGTCGCCCGAAGATGCGCGAGAACTCCGCCGGAAGCGCGCGGCAGACGCCGGCCAGCCGTTCGGCGGAGAGCGGCGGCTCGGCCGGCTGCAGGAGGAAGTTGACGTTGTCGACGAAGCCCTCCGTCTCGCTCTCGCGGCGGTAGAAGATCTCGAGCTTGCCATCGCGAACGCGGTCGAAGACGGCACGCCGCATCGAAAGCGGGATCTGTTCGAGGGCCGGATCCCCACCGCCCTCGTCCTCGACGAAGAGCGCCTCGTTGCGCTCGATCTCGCCGCGGGTCAGCACGAGCCAGACCTCGGGCACCGAGATCCCGAACCCGAAGCCGCTCCGGAACTCCCCGGCCCGGGCGGGCGAGGGGTGCCCGATCGAGAGCAGCGCCACGGTCAGAGCGAAGGCGGAAACGAGACCGAGACCGGCGATCCGGGGGCGGGATCGCCCCGCGTCACCGCTCCGATCCGTGTTCGACTGCTTGCAAGTCGCCATGCCCGTCATTCACTGCCTCCGCCGCGCTTCCCGCGGGCCCCTCGACGGGTCGGTGATCCGGGGATCCGGCTTGAGACGAGCGGAGCCCCCGACCATTCGCGGCTTCCGGGCTAGTTTTCGCGCGAGGTCCCATGTTCGAGACGATCCGCTCCTTCTTCGACCCGCCGATCACCGCCGATCCCGAGCAGAGCACCGCGAAGCTCGCCTGGGTCGTGCGCCTGCGCTGGGTCGCGCTCGCCGCCCAGCTGCTCACGATCGTGCCCGCGCTCGAATTCGGGCTGCTCGAGGCCGAGATGCTGCCGCTCTTCGTCACCGTCGTGGCGACGCTGACGACGCTGAACGTCGGAACCTGGATCGGCCTGCGCCGCGGCATCCGGGGAACCCCCGGCCATCTGCTCGCCCAGCTCGCCGCCGACATCCTCGGCCTCTCGGCGCTGCTGATCCTGACGGGCGGCGCCTGGAATCCGATGGTGCCGATCCTGCTGGTGCATTCGGTGCTCGGTGCGCTGCTGCTCGAGGGGCGGCTCGGACTGATCTTCTTCGGCCTTCTGCTCGTCTGTCTCGGCCTGATCCAATACAACGGGCGGATTCCAGCGGGCCTCGCCGGGGCGATCGTGCCCGCGAACATCCTGTTTCCGGCGCAGATCGTCGTCGCGCTCGTCTTCTGGATCCTGACCGCCTGGCTATCGAGCACCCTCGACAACCTCAAGGGCTGGTTCCTCGAGGCACAGCAGCGCAAGACGCGCATCGACCGCCTGCGCGCCGTCGGCGCCCTCGCCGCCGGCCTCTCCCATGAATTCGCGACGCCGCTGAACACCGCCCAGCTCCGCCTCGCCCGCGTCGGACGCCAGCACGGCCTCGAGAGCGATCCGGACCTGCGCACCGCGATCGAAGAGCTCGACCGCTGCGGCGACATCCTGCGCCACATGGCCGGCTCGCAGCTCCAGCCCGATCGCCTCGCCCTCGAGGTCGTCGATCTCGACGCGATCGCGCGCCAGGTCTGCCAGAGCATGGCCTCCGTCCACGACGAAGCGACGATCCGCTTCCTCACCGACGGCCGCGGCGCGAAGCGCGTGCTGGTCCCGCCGGTCGCGTTCTCCCAGGCGCTCATCAACCTCGTCGACAACGCGGTGGAGTCCGGGGGACGCGAGAGCGAGGTCGAGGTCGTCGTCCAGCGCACCGGCATGCGCGCCGAGCTCGCGGTGCAGGACCGCGGCTCGGGCTGGCCCGAGGTCGTGCGGCGCCATCTCGGCGAACCCTTCGTCACGACGAAGCCCGAAGGCGTCGGCCTCGGGCTCTATTATGTTCACTCGCTCTCCGAGGCGATCGGCGCCGAGCTCTCGCTCGCCGATCGGGAATTCGGCGGCGCAGTCGCCCGCATCTCGCTGCCGATCGTCCCGGTCGCGACCCAGGCCGAAGGTCTCGGCGCGCCCGGCATCGCGGCGACTGAATGGAGCACCCAGAATGGCTGAAACGAACGGCGGAGCGAGCGGCGTCCATGCCGGCAACGCCCACGGCGAGAACGACCGCACGCTCCTCATCGTCGACGACAACGCCCGCTTCGCCGAGACCCTCGCGTCGGAGTTTCGCGACCGCGGCTATCACGTCTCGCGCGCGGCCGACATGGCGAGCCTGCAATCCCAGACGAGTCTCGACGTCGACTACGCGATCGTCGATCTGCGGCTCGGCGCCGACTCCGGCCTCGATGCGATCCAGATCATCCTGAAACATTCACCGCGGGCGAAGGTCGTCGTCCTGACCGGCTACGGCAGCATCGCGACCGCGGTCAAGGCGACCAAGCTCGGTGCCGTCGGCTACCTGATGAAGCCGACCGACGTCGAGCAGGTCGAGCGCGCGCTGCTCGAGCAGGTCGACGACGACACCGAAGTGCCGATCCCCTCCGAGTTCCAGAGCCTCTATCGCCACGAGCGCGAGTACATCGAGTTCGTGCTCGCCGAATGCGAGGGCAACATCTCGCAGGCCGCGCGCCGCCTCGGCCTCCACCGCCAGAGCCTGCAGCGCAAGCTGCGCAAATACACGCCGCACTGAGAGGCCGCGCAAACATCGTCCCGGTCGCGGCGCTCGCGCCGGCGCCGCTCAGACGTGGGGTGACGCCGCGATCTGCTCGAGCAGCTTCGGCTGGGCGAGCACGACCCGCCCACGACCGAGCGCGACGATGCCCGCGTCCTCCCAGACGCGGAGATGTTTGTTGACGCTCTCGCGCGTCGTGCCGACGAGGTCCGCGAGGTCCTGCTGCGGCAGCCGGACTTCGACGGGGCCGCCGACGATCGGACGCTTGCCGTGCTCCTGCGCGAGGGCGAGCAGGCGCTTCGCGATGCGCGCCGGCAGCGGCATCGTCTGGCGATCCTCCGCCCGCTCGGAGAGCCGGCGAACGCGCGCGGCCAGGACTGCCGCGAGGCCGATCGCAGCCCGCGGATGCCGCTCGAGGAAGGGCGTGAAGTCCCGGCGGTGGAGCGTCACGAGCGTCGTCGCCTCGACCGCGGCGACCGTCGCCGAACGCGGCTCGCCGTCGAGCAGCGCGATCTCGCCGAGCACCTCGCCGGGCCGCATCAGACTGAAGACGACGTCCTTCCCGTCCGCGCCGACCGCGCTGACCTTGAGCGCTCCCGTCAGGATCCCGAAGAGCTGATTGCCCGGATCACCCTTGCGGAAGAGCACCTCCTTGGCCCTCAGCTTCCGCGTCGTCGTCGCCTGGATCAGGAGATCGAGCTCCCGCTCCTCGAGGAAGGAGAAGATCGAGACGCTGCGCAGGAGCTCGCGGCGATCCATGACTAGCGACCGGTGTCCGCGCGCGCGCCGGGGCGCGTCACGTGGTGGAGATAGAAGATCAGATCGGAGAGCGCGTCGGGGCTGCGCACGCCGGGCGAGACCATCGTCGTTCCCGGCACGAAGCCGGACGGATCGGAGAGGAACGCGGCGAGCGAGCGCTCGTCCCAGACGATCGAGGCGGCCAGCAGCGCATCCGAACCCTGCTGGTCGGGCGCCCTCCCGGAACGCCGTCCGAAGACGCCGACCAGCGAGGGGCCGACCTTGTCGACGCTGCCGGCGAGATCGTGGCAGGTCCAGCACGGGACGGCGGCGCTGCGGCCCCGCTCGAATCGCGCCCGCTCGGGCGCGGAGAGCCCGGCCAGGATCGCACGATCCGGATCGCGGCACGCGGCCGCGCCGCAGACGAGCAGGACCAGGAGCAGGCGCGCCGCGAGCCGTGTCGCGCGAGCGGGGCGCCGGATGCACGTCGGAGCCGACGACCGATTCGTCGACCGGTCGACCGGCCCGCGCGCATCGTCGCTCCCCCGCTCCCGCGTCATCCGCATTTCAGCTCCGTCCATAGAGTCGATCGAGTCGCTGCTGCTGCTCGCTCGCGCGCGAGTCCGCGGCGGCGATGCGGGCCGTCCGGCGGCAGGCGACGCAATCGACGTGGACCTCGAAGGCGGCCCCTCCGCGCGGCGGACCGCCATCACAGCAGGCGATGCGGATGGAGACGGCACCCCGCCGACAGACGCGACAGCGGTACGACTCGCGCGGGCGATCGCGGCGCTCCGCGGGCATCCGGCCGGCGACCCGCGGATCGTCGAGCAGCACGATCTCCCGGCCACAGGCCTCGCAGGCCGCCGAGAGCGGGAGCTCGAACATCGGCTCATCCGCCGATCCGCTCCGGAGCACCGCGCGCGTCTCGCGAAACGCCCGCGCGAAGGTCTGCCAGACCACACCGCCCGGCCCCGAACCCCCGCGCGGCCATCCGACGACGCGGAACGCGGAACGGCCGCATTCACACGCGAGGCCGCAATGCTCCCAGCCCGTGCGCCGCTCGAAATCGGGCGGCGCGGCCGAGGTCTCGATCCGAAATCCTGCGACGAGCTCGCGGTCCACGGGCCGATGTTAGGGTTTCCCGAGGTCGGGAGCCGCCTCGCCGCCGGGCCCCGAAGCGGGCTCGGATCCGGACTTCGCCTCGGCGAGCAGTCGGCGGATGGCGCGGCGATAATGGTCGGCCTCGCGGAGGTCCGGAAAACGCTCGCGCTCGGCAGCGATGCGCCGGGCGACCTCCTTCGGATCGTTGCCGCAGCGGCCGAGCAGGAAGTCGACGTCGTCGGAGGTCGCCGCGCCGGGGCCCGGGCCGCGCAGCCCGAGCGCCGAGACGAATCGTCTTCCCGTCTTCGTGGTCGCGAAGATCGCGAGCACGCAGGCGAGCACGACGAGCGCCGTCACGACCGAGATCATCGACGATCCCCCGCCCGACTAATCGTCGGATCCGTCGGGGATCAAGCGGCCTTCCTCGTCGAGCGTGAAGCGATAGCGCAGCTCCTTGCGCATCCAGACGAAGCCGCCGCAGACGATCCCGCCGATCCAGCCCTCGACGAGCAGACGCGGGTGCCACGGCCAGCCCAGGAGGAAATGCCCGAGCAGCGGATAGAGCAACAGGAACACGAGTCCCTTGTGGACCAGGTACCAGAAGGCGCCGCGGCGGCGGATGCCCTCCCAGAACGCGAGCTCGTCGCGTCCCATCATGATCTCGCGCGGATTGACCACCCCTCGACCCCCCGATCGGCGCGCAATGGCTCTCCATCGTCGCCTCCGCCGGTTCGGCCGATCGGGGTGGAAATCTGAAGGGCCACTGCGCCGGCGCCGCCGCGAACGCGAGCGAAGCGGGACTCCGGGACGATCTCAGTCGAGCGCCGACCAGTTTCGCTCGGGGTAGAGCGCAGCCGCGGGGGCGAAGAGCCACTCCTCCCGATAGGCGCGCTGGGTCAGATACGGCACGAGCTTCTCGTCCGGCAGCTTCCGCTCGCGGATCGCGGCGTCGAGACCGCGGGTGCCCTCTTCCGCGCTCGCCGGTCGCCGACCGAGCAGCTCGAAGAGCGCGTCCTGCTCGATCCGATCGATCGCGGCGCCGTAGCGGCGGCGCCGGTCCATGCAGGCGACCAGCGTCGCGACGTCCTTCGCCCGGGAACGCGCGAACGCGTCGCCGATCGCGGGGCCGACGTCGTTCGTCTGCGCGTAGAGCGCGGCCTCGGCGAAGATGTCGCTCGCCCCCTCGCCCTCCGGCATCGCCGGCTTCGAGATCGGGATCTCCATCGCCTGCGCGATCATCTCGCAGGTCGAGCGGTCGCCGACGTAGCGGTAGCAGAGGTACCAGGCGAGGGACTCGCGCGGATGGGCGTGGGCGCAGACGGCGTGGATCGGGATCATCCCGCGCACGTTCTGGTGCACCGCATAATACTGGGCCGCGAAGCGCGTGTACGGAATGCCGGACTCGGCGGCGTAGAGATCGAAGAGGCCCGAGAGACCGCCCGACGGATTCCAGAACTCGCGCACGACGATGTTGCCGAGATCCTCCATCGGATCGCCCCAATGGCCGAGCTCCCAGTCGATGACCGACGAGACGCGATCGCCCTGAAACATGAAGTTGACGGGGCCCGTATCGCCCTGGACGAGCGAGACGCGGGCGACCTTCTCGGGGGCGAAGCGGCGGAGCCAGTCGAGGCCGTAGGTCGTCAGCGGGTCGACGTATCCGGCGAGGAACTTCTGCCACTGCCCCACGATGAAATCGACCTCGTTCAGCGCCGTCTCGCGCGCGTTCTTCGGGCGCGGTGTCATGACGTCGTCGATGCCGAGCGCGTCGAGATCGAGGCGATGCATGCGCGCGACGACGCGCATGAAGTCCTCCATGATCGCGCGCTGCTGGCGCAGGTCCGTCAGCTTGTCGACGTCGGAGCGGCCCGGGTCTCGCGCGAAGAGCGTCGCACGCAGCTCGGGATTCCAGCCGTGGACGGCGGGCACGGGCACGTCGGTTCGACCCAAGGCCTCGATGATGCGCGTCTCGCGCTCGAGCCGCTGCGGGTCGACGCCGCCGTCCTCGCGTTGCAGGCGCAGGAAGCCTTCGACGACGCTGCCGTCGGCGCGGGCGACGTCGACGATCCAGGCCTCGCGGCGCGCGACGTGGCGAACCAGCCGGGAGATCGTCCCGCCTCCGATCTGCTCGATCCATTCGTAGACGCCGGGCGGCAGGTCGTGGGCGATCGGGCTCATCGGTCGATCCTCCTGGACCTCCAACACTACCTGCTTCGGGGCGCGCGGCTATGGTCCCTCGATCCCGGCGGAGCGCAGCGCGCGCGGCCGACCCCGACCTCGAATCGAAGCCGCGCCCGAACAGCGGAAAGCGGATGGAGCCGAAGCATGGATTTCCAGATCGCCGAGTCGATGTGCGACATCGACCAGTACCTCCCCCTCGCGAAGGCCGCCGACGAGGCCGGCTTCGCCTACTTCGGGCTCGGTGACAGCATCCTCTACCCCGAGCGCGCCGTCGGCAGCTATCCCTACAACGCGGACGGGACGCGCGAGTTCCTCGAAGGGGCCCCCTTCATCGATCCCTTCCAGCTCTTCGCGGCGATGTCGGTCGTGACCGAGAAGATCCAGTTCGCCGTCGGCGTCCTGAAGCTCCCGATCCGCAATCCCGTGCTGGTCGCGAAGCAGGTCTCGTCGCTCCAGGTCTTCACGAACGAGCGCTTCGTGCTCGGCGTCGGCCTCTCGCCCTGGGTCGAGGATTTCCAGGCCTGCGGCGAGGACTGGGACTCGCGCGGTCCGCGCATGGACGAGCAGATCCAGATCATCCGGGGTCTGATGAGCGGCGAATACTTCTCGTGGAAGAGCGACTACTACGATATCCCGCGCATCAAGCTCTGCCCGGTGCCGAAGAAATGCCCGCCGATCATCGTCGGCGGCCACTCGATGCCGGCCTATCGCCGCGCCGCGCGCTACGCCGACGGCGTCAACTTCGTGAGCCTCTCGGAGCAGGAGCTCGTCGAGCGCCTCGCGACGATCACGAAGCTGCGCAAGGAATACGGCCGCGAAAACGAGCCCTTCCAGGTCTTCGCGGGCATGGCGGCGTTCGGGATCGACGACATGCGACGACTCGAGGACAAGGGCGTCACCACCCTCGGCGTCGGCTACCGCAACCCCTACCAGCCCGATCGCATGACGCTGCAGCAGAAGCTCGACTGGGTCCGCCGGTTCGGCGATACGGTGATCGCGAAGTATTAGTCGGGACGCGCCCGCCGGAGCGCGAAGAGCGAGAGGCCGCACGCCGCGCAGCACGCCTCGTCCCACATGCGCCGGAAGCCGCCCGGCCTCGATCGGACGGGCTCGCCGCAGCGCGGGCAGCGGGCCGACCAGACCGCGAGCCGCGCGGCGCCGGCGAAGCAGCTACCCGCGATGCCGATCGTGGCGGCGACCCGCGTCTCGCCGATCGAGAGCAGGTAGACGAGCAGCGGAAACCAGGCCACCGGCGCCCAGCTCGCGGCCTGCTTCCAGCGCCGAAGCTGCTCGAGCCGCGACCGTTCGCGCGTCATCCCGCGCCCGTCGCGTCGCCGGCGTCGACTGCCCCGCACGCGCCGGATGCGTCGTGCGCGCCGTCCGCCTCGATCGCGCTCGCGCCGTTCGCGACACGCAGCCGCACGAGATACTCCCCGCCCGCGACCCGACCGAGCGTCTCGAGCCCGAAGCCCGCGGCCTGCGCCACCTCGGCGAGATCCTCTTCTGCGAGGTAGAGCCAGGGGAACGGCTCGCCCCGCAGCCGCCGATAGCGGGTCTCGAGCACGATCTCGCCCCGGGACGGCGATCGATCGCTCTCGTCGCCCTCCCAGGCCTCGCGCAGTGCCGACGAATCGGCGATCACCGCGCCGCCCGCGCGCAGCCGCCCGCGCAGCCCCGCGAGCAGGCGCCGGAGCGGTGCGATGCCGCCGGCGACCCCGATCGTCTGCATGCCGAAGAAGATCGTGTCGAAACGGCCGAGGTCGTCGTCCGCCGGCGCAGTGCCCGCGAGCGTCATGACGTCGAGCTCCCGGGCGTCGACGACGCCGCGCTCACGGCAGAGCAGGACGCAGGTCGGGCTGACGTCGATCGCGACGACCTCGCAGCCCTTCGCCTGCAGCGCGAGCGCATGCCGGCCCGCGCCCGCCCCGACGTCGAGGACCCGGCCGCGGGCCTGCTCGAGCGCGATCCGATCGAGCTCGGCCAGCTCGCCTTCGAGCGTGAAGTACTCCCCCGTCTCGATCTCGAACTCGACGCCGTCCGCGCGCAGCGCCGTCACCCGCCGCGGGCGACCGTCGCGATGATGGTCGAGCAGCGCTCTCGCGAGCGGTTCTGCCGGGGGAACGCGCTGGGGAAGGAGGCGGCCGAGGCGCTTCATCTGGACCTCGGAGGCGGGGCTTCGCCCGGGCGCCGGGCGAGCGGCGGCCCGGCGGCGGCTAGGCGTCCCGCAGCTCGTAATTCAGATGCCGCGAGAGATCGCCGGCCAGCTTCGGCTTCATGCGGCGCTCGGTGAAATGCCAGCCGTCGGACTCCGTATAGGCGAAGCGGTCTTCGTAGGCGCCCGCGATGATGCATTGGAGCGGAAATCCGGGGACGGCCTGCATGACGGTGAACCGCGATCGGCCGGAGGCGCTGCGGCCGTCCGGTGCGAATTCGAGGACCAGGTTCGTCGTGACGTGCTGGGTCATCGGCGTTCCATCTTCGTAGACCTGGGTGAATCGGACGTAGACGTCCTCGATCTCCGCGCTTCCGGTCCCCTGGACGTTGCCCTTCGGTCCGATCATGCGGGCCTTCGAGAAGAGCGCCGCGACCCCCTTGAAGTCACCGGCGTCCATGCGCTCGGCGTAGACGAACATCAGGTTCTCGATGGCCGTCCGGGCATTGGCCGGATCGAGGGGATTCGACATGACGGGCTCCCTTTCAATGGGCTCGAGGCGTCGGCGGTTCGGCTGCGCAGTCGCGCTTCGCGGATTCGCCGGGAGGTTGCGGATCAGGGCGGTCGCGCGGGCCGGCGATCCGGCCTAACGCGCGGTCGAGCGGCGATCGGAACCGCGCTCGGCCAGCTCCGCATGATCGGCGTGTTCGGGGGTCGCGGCTCCGTCGGAGACGTAGCGGCGCCATTCCTCTTCGCCGACGGCCTCCATGTGGTCTTCCATGTAGCTCTTGAATCGGAATCCGCAGTTCATGCACTCGAGGTAGTGGTGCGTCTCGGCACCGCGACCCGAGGCGACCTCGATTTCGGCGCGCACCCAGAGCCGACTCGGGCGCGAGGCGACCTCGCAGGCTTCGCAGTAGAGCGTGAAGAGGGAATCGATCATCTCTGTCTCCCGGGGTCCACGATAACCCATTCCCCCGGCCTGCGAGTCGTCGAATTCGACGGCGGCGCACCGTTCCCCGAGCGGGCGCGCGAGCGAGCGCATGGGGATCCGGCGGGCGATGCGCAGCCGCCGTGCAGAGGATGGGCAACGCGAGCGACGCCGGCTTCGGGCGTGGATCCGGATCGAACGATCCGTCAGGAAAGAAACGGCTCGGCGAACGGCTCCGTGCCGGCACGATCGCGGGCCAGTCGATGCCCATCCGCAGCGAGCGCGGCGAGCCAGCTCTTTGCCCGGGCGACCGCGAGGAAGAGCGCCTCGGCGCTGTCGCGCCCCTCGAAGACCTCCGGGCGATGCAGATCGGCGAGTGCGACGCGGCATTGCCAGCGCGCGCCGCCCGGCGTGCGCTCGGGGACCCCGACGACGAGGCTGAGGCGGCGCGGCCGGCCCGTCGATCCGGCCTCCGGAACGTCCACCTCCGCGGCCTCCGTCGCCGGAGGCGCGGCCTCGAAAACGAAGATCTCCACGCTCGCGATCGCACCCTTCATCGCAGCCGACACTCCGCGCCCTCGTCCGCGCGCGTCCCGGCGGCGGCATCGATCGAGCGCCCCTTCGAATGAGCGCGGATCATGCGGAGTCCCCCGGGCGATCGCTATGGCCCAGGTCGCGGCCAGGCGCGATGCGATCGCGCAGTACCTGCTTCAGCTCGCGCAGCTCCGGGAAGCGGCCGACCGCACCGCGATCGAAGACGACCTCACCATCGAAGCGCACGACGAACACGCCGCCGACCCGTCCCGGCACGAGCGCGACCTCGGCGAGCTCGGCCTCGAAGGTCGCGAGCAGCTCCTGCGCCATCCAGCCGGCGCGGAGTCCCCAGCGGCAGCCGGTGCAGTATTCGATCTCGACGCGCGGTGTCCGCATCGGCGGCTCTCCTCATCGACGCCCGGCCGGCCCTTCGCCTCCGGGCGGTCCCTGCGATGGCGGTCGGGCGAATCCGGTCGGGGCAGCGCGGCCGAAGAGAGCGCTCGCACCGCCCGCGCCCCGAGCCCTCAGCCGCCTTGCTCGCGACCGGCCCCCGACATCAGGAGCTGCGCATAATGCCGCAGGAAGCGCTTCTGGCGCTCGATCTGATCGGGCGCGAGCGGATCGAAATCGAAGAGCGAGCGCAGCAGCGGCGCCATCGCGAAATGGCCCAGGATGACGTGGATCCAGGCCGCGACGGCGAGCGGCCGCTCCTCCTCGCTCCAGACGTTGTCGGGGCTCGACTGCATCGCGACGAGGCCGCGCGAGACGATCGGCCGCAGCCAGCCCTGCGCGATCTTCTCGAGGGAGGCGCCATCGGTCAGGGCCTCGTGCTGGATCAGGCGCGCGAGATCGGGATGCGTCGCGAGGTGGTCCATGATGCCGTCGAGCATCAGCCCCGTCCGGTCTTCGCCCCGCGCGCCACCCCGGGCGACGGCACCGATCAGATCGAAGAGCGGCTGGACACCGCGCGCGATCACCGCTTCGTAGAGCGCCTGCTTGCCCTCGAAGTAGTTGTAGAGGCTCGGAGCCGTGAGGCCCGCGGCGCGAGCGATGTCGCGCACGGCGGTGCCGGCGAGCCCCTTCCGGGCGAAGAGCGACTCGGCGACGTCGAGGATGCGGTCGCGGGTCGATTCGCTGTCGCTCGCGGGCGTCGTCATCCGGCGACTCCCGTGCCGGAGCGCTCGCTTCGGCGCGCGTCTGCGGCGCGCGCCCCGCCGCTCGAACGCACGGGGCCGTCGCTGTGCCCGATGCGGAAGCAGTGGCCGTTGTTCTCCTCCACCATGAACTCGCGCATGCCCCAGGGCCGGGAGGCGATCTCGGCGACGATCTTCGCCTCGCGTTCGCGATAGGCCGCGAGCACGCGATCCGCGTTCGCGACGCGCACGAAGACGCAGCAGGGATGGATCGGCCCCGACTCGCGGCGCAGGAAGATTTCGGTCTTGCCCTGGTAGACGGCGCCGTACTCCTCTTCGTAGAGCCAGGCGATCCGGAAGCCCAGCACGTCGCGATAGTAGGCCTGTGTCGCACGCACGTCGGCGACGGGCAGCTCCGGCGTCGCGAAGAGCCATTCCAACTCTCCGACCCGAGTCGAGACGCCCTCGGCGTCGATCTCGCGGATGGCCATTTCATCTCCCTCCCGCAGACCGGACGTCCGCCACCGGCGCACCCGCCGGCCAGTCGCCGGGCGACCAGCCGAACGCCGCCTCGAAGCGCAGCCGATTCGGCGTTCGGAGCCGTTTCGGCGCGAGCCGAATGTATTGCTCGGCGCGGTCGCGCGCCGGGCCTTCGAGGGATCTCAGATGCTCGGCCAGCTCGGCCCCGCCCGGCCGCTCGAAGCGGCCGTCGGGCCGCCTCGCCGGGAGCGCGGTCCAGACGACGGCGTCGAGAGCTGTCGTCGCGAGCCATGAAGCGATGACCGCGCGCACCGGCTCCGGCGTCCGTCCCGAAGCCCCCGCGCCGCCGCGGCGCTCCTCGGCCCCGATCCAGTCCCCGATCCGGTCCGGCGACACGCCCTCGCGCCGCGCGAGGGCCGAGACCGCCTCCGCGAGCGACTCGCAAGCGAGCGTCGCCCGCCAGGTCGGGCTCGGCCCGGCCTCCGGATCGACCACGAGGGTCACGCGTCCATCGAGGGCGACCCGCGAGAACTCGATCGGGAGCGACGGGCCATCGGGTCGGAACGCATCGGCCAGCGGTAGCGTTCGCGGATCCCAGAGCAGGGAGCCCCAGGCGAGGCAACCGATGCGCACGGCCATCTTCGCCGCCCGGCTACTGCGGCTGCGCGGACGGCGGCAGCGGAGATTCGTAGCCGAAGGACGGCGAGAGCGATTTGCGGACCAGCTCGTCGATCTCCGCGGACTGGGCTTCGTCGAAGTAGTCCTTGTAGCCGCCGACCTTGGCGCGCCGGACCTTGTAGGAGTTCGGATCGCCCTTCTTGCCCGGCTTCATGCGCCCGCCGGCGAGCCAGAAGGTGTTCTTCTCCTCGAGCTTTCGCATGTTCTCGACGCTCGCGTACTCGACGGCGGCGGCGACCGCCTCGCGGCGGCTCGGACTGCCGCCGATGAAATCCATGACGCGCGCCAGCGTCTCCACCGGCTGCTCGCGCATGTCCTCGTAGCGCACGATCAGCAGCTCGCGGATCTTCGGCGCTTCGCGCGCCCAGAGGTTCAGGTAGTCGATGATCTGCGGCAGGCCGCAGGCCGGATCCGTCACGAACGCCCAGGGCGAGACGTCCGCGCCATGGGGCGGGTAGTTGTTCAGCTTCTTCTTGACCGGCCGCATCCGGTGCTGCCACTGGAAGTACTGCGAAACGGCGATGTCCTTGGGATTGCGAACCAGCAGCACGACCTTCTTGTCGTAGAAGGCGGCCTTCGAATCGACGTCGCCCGTGTAGTCCTTGATGTAGTTGTCGTGAGTGAAGAAGATCTTCGGGATCGCGGCGTCGCGGCGATGGTAGTTCGAGAAGCCGAGCAGG
>CAUJGH010000135.1 GCA_963169575.1 Myxococcota bacterium
CGGCCGCCTCGGCGAGCCCGTCGGCCAGCCCGGCGGGCGCGCGATCCCGGGCGGCACGGCAGAGATTGAGCAGGTCGAGGACGTTCTCGAGCAGGAGCGCGTGGTACATCGGGCTGCGCTCTTCGTGTCCCCCATCCGGACGGATCTGGCCCTCGAGCGTGCGAACGAGCCGAGCCGAGCGGCCCCGCCAGGCGGCGCTCGCGGGCAGATCGAGGAGCATGCCCGCGAAGACGACGCAGAGCAGATTCGACAGGAGATGATTCGCCTGGAGCCGGTATTCGAGGTTTCGGGAGAGCGTCTCCGCCTGGTCGGCGAACGAACGGAGCAGCTCGGTCTCGAGCGCCGGATCGAGCGCGAGCTGGCCGGGCGTCGTCATCAGCTTGCCCCATGCGATCAGCCGCAGGCCGGTCGGATGGGGATCCCAGCCGACGCCCGCGCGGTGGACGCGGATCCAGTCCGAGAGAACGGCCGCCCGCTCGGCGGGGGTAACGCCGTCGCAGCGGAGATATTCGTGCTGGTGGAGGTGATAGGCGAAGAGCGGGCCGTGTTCGCGCGCCGTCCAGGCTGCGCCGCGCGGCGATTCGAAGGGCGTCGCGAGCAGCTCGAAGCGATCGGGAGCGAGGGCGCGGACATGGGCGGCCGGCGCGAGCCAGGCCGTCGCCGGCCGGGCGATCGCCTGGCGCGCACCGTCGCCCGCAGCCGTGCGGGGTGCCCCGATCCCGACGAGCGCGTGACGCATCTGCGCGAGGACCTGATGGGCGCGCAGAGGGCGCACGGTCCGCAGGACGGTCGGAACTCGCGCGATCGTCGCGGCGATCCGGCGCAGGGCCCCCGACATCATCGCGCCCTGCGGCGGCGGCGAGAGTTCGGCTCATCGGGGACTGCGGCGGCGGCCTCCTCATCCGACGCGGCGGCCGGCTCGGCGTAGGGCCTCGCCTCAGGCGGCGCATCCGGCCGCGCATCGTGCTCGACGTCCCCTTCCGAATCGTCCGATGCATCACGCGTCGCCGACGCATCGGCGCGGAGGGCGAGCGCGCGGGCGTAGAGGTCGCGGCGCGCGCGGCCGGTCGCCGCGGCGAGCGCGCTCGCGAGGTCGCGGACCGATTCGCCGCGAGCGAGACCCGCCTGGATCGCGGCGTCGATCTCGGCGTCGGTCGTGGCCGAGAAGCCTGCGCCCATCGGGGCCGTGCCGATCTCCGCTTCGTCCGCGCCGGCCACCACGATCGTGCATTCCCCCCGCGGCGGCTCGGCTTCGCAGTGCGCGGCGAGGGCCGAGAGCGTGTCGCGCCGGACCTCTTCGTGGCGCTTCGTGAGCTCTCGGGCGAGACACGCCGGACGGTCTCCGAGCACCTGCGCGAGGGCCGCGAAGGTCGCGGCGACGCGGTGAGGCGACTCGAAGAGCACGATCGTCTCGGGCCGTCCGCGCTGCTGCTCGAGCAGACGCGTCTGATCGCCCCGCTTGCGCGGCAGGAAGCCGAGAAAGAGCACGCGGCTCGTATCGAGACCCGCGACACAGAGCGCCGTCAGCAGCGCCGATGCCCCGGGCACCGCCTCGACGCGATGTCCGGCGGCGGCGACGGCGGCGACGAGTCGCGCACCGGGATCGGAGACGAGCGGCGTCCCTGCGTCCGAGACGAGCGCGACGGAGCGGGCATCCCCGAGCGCCTCGAGGATCCGGGCGATGCGCTCGGCCTCGTTGTGGGCGTTCAGCGAGCTCGGCTTCTTCGGGATCTCGAAATGATCGAGCAGGATGCGCGTCCGACGGGTGTCCTCGGCGAGCACCCAATCGGCTTCGCGCAGGACGCGCAGTGCCCGGAAGGTCACGTCCTCGAGGTTGCCGATCGGTGTCGCGACGATGTGGAGCGTGCCCATCCCTATCCTGGCCGTCCCACCCCGCGTGCCACCGCGATGCGTCCCGATCGCGAGCGAGGCCCTCGAACGCCTTGACCCGACCTGGACGAACTTCCTCGAACGCGCGGCCTCCGCAGCCGCGGCCCGCGCGGCGGCCGACGATTCCGCCGCCCCCGAACGAGCCCGCGAGCCCGTCGGGCGGCGCGCCCGACCGCCTGCCCTCGCTCGGGCGCCTCGGAGAAGACGCCGCGGCGAGCCATCTCGCGGCGCGAGGTTATCGCATCGTCGCGCGCAACGTCCGCGCCGATCGGGTCGAGATCGATCTGATCGCCCGGCGCGGCGCGCTGCTCGTGTTCGTCGAGGTGAAGACGCGGCGCGGCGGAAATCATGCCCTCGCGGCGGAAGCCGTGGACCCGCGCAAACAGCGTCGACTGCGGCGCGGCGCGCGCGCCTGGCTCGCGTCCCATCCGCCCGAGGCGGCGGGCGCCCAGCGACACCGGCTCGACGTCGTGACCTGCGTTCTGCTCGGCGATCGCCCGGCGTGCGACGAACCGTCCTCCGCGACGCGCGCGATTCCGGAAGCCGGGTCCCGAAACGAAACCAGCACGCCGGAGGGGGCGCGCTGGTCGATCGAACATTGGGAGTCCGCGTTCTGAACGACTCGGAAATCCGGGCACGCCCGGTCCTCGTCGCACGGCGACCGGGAGGTCGTTATTCGGCCGGCGTCTCGGCGGCCGCGCCCGCTTCGGCGGCCTTGGCTGCGGCCCGGGCCTCGGCTTCCGCCGCTGCCGCCGCTGCGGCTTCCTCGCGCGCCTTCTTCTCGGCGCGCGCCTTCGCCTCGGCCTCGAGCACGAGCATCCGCTTGGCCTTCTCTTCGGCCTTCGCCTTCTTGCGCGCCTTGCCCTTCAGATCGCCTTCGGCGGCGGCCGACGCATGGGCCTCGGCCGCGGTCTCCTCGACCATGGGCGCCGCCTCTTCGAGGGTACTCGCGTTCGCGATCGCCTCGCCCTCTTCCTCGGAGATCAGACCGGAGAGGTCGCGGACCTTGCTATGCAGGCGGGCCTTCTTGCCCGAGAGATCGCGCAGGTAGTAGAGCCGCGCGCGGCGCACGTAGCCCCGCGCCTTGATCTCGAGCTTCGTCACGAGCGGAGACTGCACCGGGAAGATGCGCTCGACGCCGACGCCGCTCGAGACCTTGCGAACCGTGAAGGTCTCGCCGACGCCGTTGCCGCGCCGTCGCGTCACGAGCCCCTGGAACGCCTGGATGCGCTCCTTGTCTCCCTCGCGGACCTTGGCGTGGACCACGACGGTATCGCCGACCTTGAAGGGCGGGAGGTCCCGGCGCAGGTTCTGCTTCTCGATGAAATCCAGGGTTCGCATCATGCTCTCCTGTCGCGACGCATCGCGACGTGTGAATCTCGGATCGGCCGTTCGCATCGGCCGTCGATGGTTGTCGTTTCGACGCGGGCTGCGGCGTCAGGGCGCGTCGTCTCTCCCAGGCTCTCTTCCAGGCTCTCTCGTCGATTCTTTCGCGGGCTCCGGCGCCCGCCTCTTTTTCCGGCCCGGCTCTCGCCCGTGCTCCTGGTCCTGCTCGCCCTCTTGGCCCTTTTGGCCCTGCTTCGTGTCCCGATTCCGGCCCTGCTCCCGACCCGACTGCAGAGCCGGGACCAGATCGGGCCTTCTCGCAATCGTTCGGCCTTCGGCCTGCTGGCTTCGCCAGGCCGCGATCGCGCCGTGGTCTCCGGATCGAAGGATTTCCGGAACCGAAAGGCCCCGGTAAATCGGCGGCCGAGTATAGTGCGGACCTTCGAGAAGGGCGCCCCCCCGAAACGATTCTGTCTCGATCGACTCCGGATTTCCGAGCACCCCGGGCAAAAGCCGGACGAGCCCCTCGATCACGACCATCGCCGGCAGGTCGCCCCCGGACAGCACGTAGTCCCCGATCGAGATCTCCTCGTCCACCGCCAGCTCGATCACCCGCTCGTCGACCCCCTCGAAGCGTCCGCAGACGAAGACCAGGGCCTCCTCCCCCGCCAGGCGCTCGAGGCGCGACTGGCTGAGCGGAGCGCCCTGCGGCGAGAGATACACGACCCGGGCCCTGCGATCGGCCCCCTTGGGCCCCGCGAGCGCCTCGATCGCCGTCACCAGCGGCTCGGGCGTCATCACCATCCCGGCACCGCCGCCATAGGGCGAGTCGTCGACGGAGCGGTGGCGGTCGGTCGCCCAGTCGCGCAGGTCATGGGCGGCGATCGAGAGAAGCCCCTGACGTCGGGCGTGGCCGACGAAGGCGGTCTCGAAGAAGGGACCGAAGAGTCCGGGGAAGAGGCTGAGCACGTCGATCCGGATCATGCCCCCGTCCCCTCACGAGATCGGGTCGAGCAGGCCCGGCAGGTCCGCCACGACGATCCGCCGCGCCTCGACGTCGATCGACTTGAGCAGCGCTGCCGCCGTGGGCACCAGTCGCCGGACGCCCCGCTCGTCGACGACGACGAGCACGTCGTGGGCCCCCGTCTCCCAGATCTCCTGCACGACACCCGCCACCTCGCCCGACTCGGATTCGACGCGACAGCCGACCAGTTCGTGCCAGTAGAACTCGCCCTCAGGAAGCTTCGGCAGCGCGCGCGTCTCGGTGAGGATCCGCATTCCCTTGAGCGCTTCGGCGGCATCCCGATCGTCGACGCCTTCGAAGCGCAGCCGGATCTCGCCCGGGCGCCCCGGACCTCCGGCCAGCACCACCGCAGGCCGGGGTGCGCGCTCGCCGTCGCCGCGCGCGAGCCAGAGCGTTTCCGCTTGCAGCAGGTTCTCGCCGGAATCGCCGCTGATCCGGACCCGGACTTCGCCGCGCAGGCCGTGGGCGCCGACGATCTCGCCGAGCACGATGCGTTCCGCGACGTCCGGGGGCGAGCTTCGATTCGAGCCGGGCTGGGAAGGAGATGAATCCATGCACGACTCCGCAGCCGGTGCGGAAGCCACGGCACCGCCCGGCCAGCGGCCGCCCGAACCCTCGATCTCGATCCGGATCCGATCAGTCGACGATGTCGAGCCGGGCGCCCGCGCCATCCGCCGTCGCGTTGAGGATCGCGCGCAGCGCCTTGGCGACGCGGCCCTGGCGACCGATCACGCGGCCCCGATCGTCGTCGGCCGTCTCGAGCTCGATCAGCTCCCCATCTTCTTCGATGAGGACTTCGACCTCTTTCGGCTCGGCGACGAGCGCCTTGGCGAGATAACCCACCAGCTCCGCCGAATCGCGTCCGCGCTCAGCCATTCGCCGGCGCCCCCGCGCGTCGCAGCTTGCGCACCAGGCTGCCGACGGTCGACGAGAGCTGGGCGCCCTTCGCGATCCAACCGTCGATGCTCTCGAGATCGAGCTTGAGGGCGGGCGGGTTCACGTTCGGATCGTAGGTCCCGAGGAATTCGAGGGGGCGACCATTGCGCGGCTTCCGCTCGTCGATCGCGATCACGCGATAGAACGGATTGTGGTTCGAGCCCATGCGCATCATCCGAATCTTGACCATCTCGTTCGTTTCCTCTCGGGAGCCGGACCGGGGTCGTCCGGCGAGGCCCCGTATAAGCAGGCGCGCACATTAGGAAAACCGCCGTCGCCGGTCAACGGGCCCGGCAGCGATCGCGCCCGGGGCACCGGCCGGTGCCGAGCGCTCAGCGCCGGTTCAGCCCCAGCCGCCGCTGCTCCTTCGCCTCGAAGCAGGGGTCGCAGGCATAGAGCTCTTTGTGGGCGAGCTGGAGCCGGTCGTACTCGCGATCGAGGGCGACCCGGCGGACCGCGGCGACCTCGTTGCCGCAGAGGTCACAGCGTCGGCCGACGACCTCCCGGACCTCGCGCCGGGCCTTCGGTTGCTTGCTCCGGTCGGTCTGCGTCTGCATCGGGGCTCCTTGCGGCGGATCGTTCGGGCAGGCGGTCCTGCTCAGCGGCGCCGAACATAGCCGACCTGGAAGCGAAGCTCGCGCGGCGCGGCATCCCCGAGCTCGCGGGCGAGGGCGGCCAGGAGCTCGGGCTTGCGCAGCTGCAGCTGCTGGGACCAGACGGGGCTGTCGACGACGAGTTCGAGCACGTCGCCCCGCAATCCGACCGGACGGCAATGCGCAGCGATCGACTCCCCGACGACGGCCGGCCAGACGAGACCGATCCGATGGGCCATCGCGACGGATTCGAGCCCGAGATCGCCGAGCACCTGGCCGACGACGTCGCCGAGCGCCGTCGGCCGACCGCGCCGGGGCGGCGGTCGCCTGCCCATCAGCGCTGCGCTGCTGCGGAGCGATGGTCCCTGAAGACCATGCCCGTCGGCACCTTCGGATAGAAGAACGTGGATTTCTGGGGCATCACGTCGCCCTTCCCCGTCGCGCGGAAGACCGCTTCGGGC
>CAUJGH010000136.1 GCA_963169575.1 Myxococcota bacterium
ATCGTAGTGGATCACCGCGTGTTCGCGGCTGATGCCCTCGTCGAGCAGCGTGATGTCCGTCGTCGGGTTGCGCCCGATCACGATCTCCTCGGCCGTGAGGTCGTATGTCATCCCCTCGAATCCTCCGTTGAGGATCTCGAGGCGTGCAGTCGTGCCCGGACTGTCGAACTCGGCCATGGGAGAATCGCCTCTCGGTGGAAGCGCGAGCCTCCACGCGTTCCCGAACCACGGGTCTGGGGGTGACCGGCCTATCGGTCCGGGCCGGGACCGCCTTGAGGCGGGGGAACGCTTCCAGCGCCCCTCGCCGGCATTCGCGTGCTGGGACGCGCGGCACGCGCTCGCTTCGCCACCGCCGTCAGGGGAGACGACGATGTCGCAGCGCGGGAACCGCTCGTCGGACGCGATCGATCCGCTCTTCTGGGCATTCGGCCACGATCACCGCCGGCTCATCCCCGGCCTGTGCGATCACATAGCCCCAGGGATCGATCACCAGGGAACGCCCATGACTCGCCCTGTCCGGGGCATGAAACCCGCACTGCGCCGGAGCCAGCACGAAGCATTGATTCTCGATTGCGCGTGCGCGCAAGAGCGGCTCCCAATGGTCCTTGCCCGTCTCCCGGGTGAAGGCACTGGGCACGAGGAGCCAGCGCGCGCCGCCTTCGACCAGCGCGCGATAGAGCTCGGGGAAACGCAGGTCGTAGCAGACCGAAAGCCCGATTCCCCCGAATGGCGATGGTGCGACGACGACGGCCTCACCCGGGGCGCAATGGCTGGATTCCCGGTAGACGTCGCGCCCGTCGGCGCCGAGCTCGACGTCGAAGAGATGGATCTTCCGGTAGCGCGCAACCTCATGGCCGTCGGGAGCGAAGACGATGCTCGTGTTATGGACCCGATCGTCGCCGGCGATCGCTTCGGGAAGGGTTCCACCGACCAGCCAGACGGCGTTCTCGCGCGCCCACCGCGACAAAGCGCGCACGATCTCACCGTCGGGTCCCTGGGCGCAGGGGTAACGCGTCCCCTCGCGTCGCAGATAGGCGAAATTCTCGGGCAGGGCGACGAGCCCCGCGCCTCGCGCCGCTGCTTCGCGCACGCCTTCCTCGGCGCGAGCGAGATTCGCTGCGAGATCGTCTGTGGAACAGACCTGGACGAGGCCGACTCGCATGCGCGACTAGCCGCGGAACTGACCCGGATCGATTCCCGTCCTGCGGATCACGTCGTAGAAGTCCTTGCGGTCCTTCTTGGCCATGCGAGCGGCTCGGCTGATGTTGCCACCACACCGGCGCAGCAGAACCTCGACATAGCGAGTCTCGAATGCACGCTTCGCGTCCTTGAAGGACGGGACGGCATCGAGATCCGACGCGAGCATCAAGGCCTCGGCCGAGATCGCCC
This sequence comes from Myxococcota bacterium, assembly GCA_963169575.1. GTDB lineage: Bacteria > Myxococcota_A > UBA9160 > UBA9160 > UBA4427 > UBA4427. The sequence continues at coordinate 1,390 of CAUJGH010000136.1, forward strand.
CCTGGCCCGAGAGCCGGATGGCCTGCCGAATCCGCTCGCGCAGCTCGCGCACGTTCCCCGGCCACGCCTCCTCGAGCAGGAGGCGCCGCGCCTCACCGCTGAACCCGATCGCTTCGATCGACTCCTCGGCGGCGTACTCCGCGAGGAAATGAGCCGCGAGCGGCAGGATGTCTTCACGTCGCTCCGAGAGCCCCGCGACCTGGATCCGCTGTCCACCGATCGCGGCGCTCGCCCCCTCTCTCGCGGCCGTCGCGATGAGTCGCACGCGACCGGGCGCGTTGCGAAGGCCCTCCGCGAGGCGCTGAAGCACGCTCGGCGCGAGCTGATCGAGCGTCTCGAGCAGCAACGTCCCACCGTGGGCACGGGCGAGGACACCGGAGTCCGGTGCGCCGCCATCGCCGAACAGCTCGCGTTGCTGCGACGGCTCCGCAGTCCCCGCGAGCTGGATCTCGATGAGGGTGCCCCCCGCGCGCGGGCTCCATTCATGGATCGCGCGGGCGAGGTGTTTGCGGCCGCTGCCGCTCGGGCCGGTGATCAGGATGGGCGCATCGGAACGGGCGAGCGCACTCGCCTGGTCGACGGCTTCCTGCATCGCAGCGCTGGCGGCGACGATGCGATCGCTGCGTCTGCGACCGGTCGCGCGCAGGCCGCTTCCGACGACATTCGCATTCGACGTCGACGTCGACGTCGCGTCCGAAGAGCGCGATTCTGAAGTTGTGCGGTCGATTGTGGCCGTCTCGACTCGCCGGATTCCGAGCGTTGTGTGCTGTTCCGACATGGCACGATGCCCCCAGATGTGATCGTCGCGAGACGAGAAGTATTGGGAATTCGGACCTTTGTCAATGGTTTTTGCGGATTCGGGTCCGCTTCGCCCGCCGAGTTGACGCCGTCTCAGGTCGATGTTACCCCGCGAAGCGCCGCGTTCGACGAGAAAAATGCCGCGACCGGACGTCCCCCTTTTCGCCTCCCGCGGGTGCCCAATGGTCCATGTTCATTCTTCTGCTCCGCCCGCTCCGACCCGTATCCGGGTGCTCTCGGACGCCCTGGTGGACCAGATCGCCGCGGGGGAGGTCGTCGAGCGACCGGCATCGGTGGTCAAGGAGCTCGTCGAGAACAGTCTCGATGCGGGCGCCCGGAGCATCCAGGTCGATGTCCGGGATGGCGGTGCAGCGCTGATCGCGGTCCAGGACGATGGGATCGGCATGACCCCGGAGGAGCTCCCGCTGGCCCTCGAACGCCATGCGACGAGCAAGCTCCGGACGTCCGACGACCTCAGCCGAATCATGAGCTTCGGATTCCGGGGCGAGGCCCTGCCAGCGATCGCCTCGGTGTCCCGATTCCGGATCGTGAGCCGCGCCCGCGGCGCCGAGGCGG
>CAUJGH010000137.1 GCA_963169575.1 Myxococcota bacterium
GTGCTCGTTCAGGTAATCGTTCCAGTAGCGGATCGATCGCTCGGTCTGGGCGAGCGCGGCGGCGAGTCGAGCGGCGACGGCGTCGCCGCCCAGGCGGGGCGGTGCGGGAGCATCGTCGAGACATTCGATCGTGAAGACCGCCGGCTCGCGGGGCTGCCAGTCGAGGTAGTACTGACGGAGCGAGACCGTCGTGACCGCTTCCGGGATCGGGAAGAAAGCCGGGTCGCTGCCGTCGCCGCCGAGCAGGATCTCGAAATCGTCGCCCGGCCGGATTCCGCGATCGGCGGCGTGGATCGTCGCGAGCGTGCCCCATTCGGGCATGTGCATGAAGTCGATGCGCAGCGTGATCACGAAGTCTTCGCAGGCGTGCATGCGACCGCGGATGCGATAGCGGCGCTTCGGATCGATGCGCGCGTGGAGATAGAGATTGTCCTGGTTCGGACCGCCCCACTGCGAGACGAGGTCGTTCGAGCGGTGGAAAAAGGGCGCGGCCGCGTCGAAATGGCCCGTCGCATAACCGAGCCAGCAACCGACCTGCTCGGCGAGATGGGCGATCGCCTCTGCGCCGTCGCCCTGCGCCGTCGGAAACGGCGCGCGCAGGACCTCTTCGCCCAGCGACTCGATGCGGCGGCAGAACTCGCGCCAGGCCTTCAGCTCTGCGGGTTCGTCGGGCTTCATGCGGCTCAAGGCAGGCTCCTCGTCCGGGCGAACCGACCGAGCGGCCGCGCCGAGCACGATCGCACAGCTCGGCGCGTTCGACAGGGCGTGAAGCGGATCGGCCCGTTCGATCGGGCGCGCAGCGCATCGCGTCGCCGCGCCCGATCGGCGCGGAGGCACGCGGTGGCGATCGCGGCGACGCGCGATAGGGTCCTCATCGAAGCTCATCGCGTCCGACCACGGGAGGAAGAAGCATGCCCACCGCAGCCCCGAGCCACGTTCGAGATCTGATGCATGGCGAGGTCCTGACGGTCTCGCCCGAGACCCCCCTGCCCGATCTCCAGCGCCGCTTCGCGAGCGCGCGCGTCGGCGCTCTCCCGGTCGTCGAGACGAGCGGCCGGATTGTCGGCCTCGTTTCGCGCTTCGACGTCATGCGCCGCTTCTCGCTGGAGCAATCGCTCGCGGAGCTCGCGGACAGCGATTTCGATCAGACCCTCGGCATCAAGGACAACGACGATTCGATCTCGGCGATCGCCGCTGCCGTCGGTCGACGGCTCGCCGGCATGTGCGCTCGGGAAGTCATGATTCGCGACGTCGTCGTCATCGCGCCCGACGCGAGCCTCGCCGAGGCCGCGCGGATCATGACGGAACGAAAATTTCATCGCCTCCCGGTCGTCGAGGCCGGACGACTCGTCGGCATTCTCAGCGCCTTCGATTTCATGCGCCTCCATGCGTCGGAGGGCGCGTGATCTCGCGTTCGAAAGGCGGTCGAGACCCACGCTGCCTCGGCGCACCGAACGGATGACACGCCCTGCGGCTGGGTCAGCGAAGCGGGCGAGCGGGCGGGGCGAGATCGGCCGAGAACGCCAAGGCCGTCAACGACCGCCCGCGCCGAGCAGCTGCTCTGCCCGAGCGCGCTGGAACGTGATGCAGGTCGAATCCGGCGGAATCTCGTCGAGCGGGCGGGAGACGAGCGTGGGCGTGATCGCCGCCTGCTCCGCGTCCGCGCGCAGCGCGTCGAGATCGAATCCGTAGAGCGCGGCCGCGTTCTCGCCGAGCACCATGCGAACCTCGCGCTCCGGCAGGTCGGAGAATGCGAATCGCATGTTTTCGCGCGAATGGGGATGGCAGCCCTCGTAATGCGGGTAGTCGTTGCCCCAGAGGATCCGATCGACCCCCACGACGTCCCGGCCCGCGACGTCCGCCGGCCCCGGAAAGCTCGCTCCGTACCAGCAATTCCGCTTCGCATAAAAGGAAGCTCGCGCAGGGGCGGATCCTGGGAGGTGTCGATCTCGCCGATCGCCCCCATCTTCCACGCCAGGTACATCGCGTCCATCTGCCGCAGGAGCGCCGGCGCCCAGGCGCAGCCGCTCTCCGTCAGGATGAAGCGCAGCCCCGGGAAGCGTTCGAAGACCCCGCCCATGATCAGCGTCGTGTAGCCCCGCTGGACGTAGAAGGTCATTTCGAGCGCCCAGAGCGCTTTCGATCCCTGCCCGCCCGAATAGCTCGGCGAGCCCTGCCCCGAGTGCTGATTCATCACGAGATCGCAGTCCTGGATCGCGGCCCAGAGACGGTCGTACGCAGGATCGTTGAGCGCGGAGAGATGCACGTCGGAGGGCGCCGGGAGCGGAAGCAGGACGCCGCCACGCAGGCCGTGCTCCGCGATCCAGCGGACGTCTTCGATCGCGTCGTCGACGTCGTTCAGATGGATCAGGCCGATGCCGGCACGGCGCAGCGGATCCTCGGCACAGTATTCGGCGAGCCAGCGATTGTGGGCCTGCGTACCGGCCCGCCAGCGCTCGTACTGGGAGGGCGTCGCAGCGGGGGCGACGTGGAATGCGCGATCGTAGAAGGGCGGCACGGTATTCGGAAAGACGACCTCGCCGACGACGCCATCGGCGAGCAGCTCGCGTCGCCGCTGCGCCCCGTCCCAGTTCTTGGTCTTCTTGCCGCCGATGTGCTTGCGCGACGGATTCGAATAGCGACTGCGCCAGTCGTCGAACTCGCCGCGCCAGCGGGGATCGAGGTACTCGCGATAGGCGTCGAGGGACGCCCCGGCATGGGTATCCGCCGTGATGACGACGTAGGGATCGTTCGACATCGAAGACCTCGCAGCGGCAGCGACAGCGGCCTGCGCGAGCTTACACGACGCCGATCGAATCGCGTCCCCTCGGCCCGGCGGTGCGAGGCGCGGCGCAGCGACGGCGGCGCCTCATCGGGCGAGCGGCCGGATCTTGACGTTCCGGTACCAGACCGCGTTCCCGTGGTCCTGGAGCAGGATGTGCCCGCTGCGGGCGGCGGCGAAGCCCTCGACGCCCGCGTGCTTGCTGTCCGCGACGGCGCGCTCCCATTCGGGCGATCCGCGCTCGATCGCGACGACCAGCTCGCCGTTGAGCCAATGCTCGATCCGATCGCCCTCGACCCGGATGCGCGCCGCGTTCCACTCGCCGGCCGGTCGCACGGCGCGCGTTCGGCTCGCGACCAGGTCGTAGAGGTCCCCCGCGCGACGCTTGTCCTTCTGG
>CAUJGH010000138.1 GCA_963169575.1 Myxococcota bacterium
CATCTTCGTGTCGGGCACGAGATGGAGCTTGTCGATCTCCTCGACGGGGCCGTGGCAGGTCTGACAAGCCACACCCGCTTGAATGTGGCGGTTGTGGCGGAACTGGACGTGCTCGGGAAGCCGGTGGATCTGGACCCATTCGATCGGCTTCTTTTCTTCCCAGTGCTGCTTCAGGATCTTGATGCCCTCGATCTCGTCGTACTCGGTCGGGAACTGCGAATGGCAGCCCATGCAGAGCTCGACCGACGGGACGCCCGCAGCCTGGGATTTATCCGTCCCCGAATGGCAATAGAGGCATTCGATCTTGAACTGGCCGGCGTGGTGCTTGTGGCTGAACGGGATCGGCTGCTTCGGGCCGGGCGCCGTCGGATCCCAGGCGTCGACGGCGGACTGGCAGGCGTTGGCCGACGGCCATTGTTTGTCGAACTCGGCGGGGATCTCGATCTCGATCGACGGATCCTCGGCCTTGAGAGCCTTCAGCCGATGGGCATCGCAAACACCGGTCGCGACCTGGACGTCGCTGGCCGCGGCGTTCGCCACGCCTTCGCCCGGCGTCGGCCAGCCGGATCCGAAGACGACGGCCGTCGCCAGGCCGACGGTCAGCAGTCCGAAGCAGAGGGATCCGGCCCGACGGGCGCGCGATTCGGCGCGGCGCGAGCGTGAGGGATCACGGCGATGGCGGTCGGTTCGAGAATCGAGCGGGGACTCGGGCATCGATTCGTGCGATTCGTGCATAGACGAGACGCGGCCTCTCCGCACACGACACGGACCCGGCGATCTCGAGATCGTCCAGTTCGCGGCGCGCGGTGCGTGGACTCCTGGACCGAATCGTCTTCACGTCGAACCGGGTTCGTCGTGAGGCTGTGCTTCGGCGCAGGAGGCGGTTTCGGCGCGGAGTATGGTGGCCGAGTGCGCAACGAGCGCGCAGCGAATGGTTGCAGGCGTCGACCCGAGTGCGCCCCGGGCATCGACCCGATTCGGATCTGCCCCGAATTCGGCGTATGCGCTCGCCCGAAGAAAGCTGAACGCGAGTTCGCCTCGTGAAGCGCCGGATCGCCCGCGCGCGCGAGGCGGGTCGCAAATCGACTTGATACGCTGGCTCGCCGATTGCGCGCGAGCGCGAAGGAAGTCACGGGATGCGAAGGGAGAGGGCGCCATGATCGATTTCGAGCCGAGCGAAGAGCAGGCGCTCATCATCGAGACCGTCCATCAATTCGCAGAGAACGAAGTGCGTCCGCGGAGCCGGGAGACGGACGAATCCGGCAAGCCGCCGCCGGCCCTGCTCTCCGCCGCCCACGAGCTCGGTCTCGTCGCCAACGGCCTGCCCGAAGCCGACGGCGGCGGCGGCGCGCGCTCCGCCCTCGCCGGCGCGCTGATCGCGGAGGAGCTCGGCTGGGGGGACATGTCCCTCGCCTTCGCCATCCTCTCGCCTTCGCTCGTCGGGTTCCCCGTCGCCGATCACGGCACGGCCGAGCTCCGCAAACAGATCCTGCCCGGGCTGCTGGGCCCGGACTTCGTTCCGGGCGCGCTCGCGATCGTCGAGCCCCGCTTCGATTTCGACGTCTACCACCCGCATACGACCGCGAAGCGCGACGGCGACGGCTGGATCCTCGACGGCCGCAAATGCCTGGTCCCCTGGCTCGAAGGCGGCCGCCACGTCGTCGTCTTCGCCGCCGAGAACGACGCGCTCGCGGCCTTCGCCCTCCCGCGCGACGCAAAGGGACTCGTCGCGACGCCCGAGCAGAACCTCGGCCTCTGCGGCCTCCCGACCGTCGAGCTCGTGCTCGAGAGCGTGCGCGCGCCCGCCGCCGCGCGGCTCGACGCGTCCGACGCCGATCTGCGTCGCCTGATCGAGCGCGGCCGCATCGCGATCGCAGCGACCGCCGTCGGCACCGCGCGCGCGGCCTTCGAGGTCGCGCGCGACTACGCCAAGCAGCGTGAGACCTTCGGCCAGCCGATCGCGACGCGGCAGGCGATCGCGTTCAAGCTCGCCGACATGGCGATCGAGATCGACGGCGCGCGCCTGCTCGTCTGGGAGGCAGCCTCCGCGATCGATCGCGGCGACGACGCCGCCCGGCTCGTACGCCTCGCCCAGGACCAGACCGCGCGCGTCGGCCTCGCCGTCGCCGATTCGGCCGTCCAGATCTTCGGCGGCCACGGCTACATCCGCGACTATCTCCCCGAGATGCATCTGCGCAACCTCGCGGGGCTGGGGTCGTTCGAGGGGCTCGCGCTCGTCTGAATCGCCGCTTCGAGTTCGAGGCTGCACGACATGACGGATCGACTCATCGAGCTGGCGCGCCGGATCGAACGCCAACCCTGGAGTCGTCCCGGCACGGACGAGACGTGGGTCTTGAACGCCATGTGGAACCAGATCCAGTTCTCCAAGGAAATCCGCCGAGTCCCCGATGACCGCGAGCGTTAGGGGTTTCGCGAGCGCTCTCGCGGCGCTCGGATACGACTTCGAGGCGGGCGGCGAGCCCTTCGCGGAAGTCGACGACACGCACGTCCTTCGGCGAGTCGTCGAATCCGGGACGAACATCAGCGCAATCCACCGCGAGGCGGGCCAGTTCGATCTCTTGACGTCGATCTCGGGGTTCGACTACGCGGGCCTCGCCGAAGACGCCGCGACGTTCGACGTGGCGGGCGCTCCCATTCGCGTCGGGCGACTCGAAAGGCTTCTGGAGTCGAAGGCGGCGAGCGGGCGGGCCAAGGACCTCGCCTTCCTGTCCGCGTTCGACTCGGCGCAGTCCAACGTAGAGGACGAGTAGGCTGGATGGACGCGATCTCGTCGAGCGCGGCCCCCGCGCCGCCGACTCGGAGTACCGCCCCGCCACCTCCACAGCGCTCCGATGCTTCTCTATCGTCCAGCGGCGCCGCGGCGATCTCCGCCCTCCGAATCCATCGCCGTACGCCGTCACGCATCCGACCCGAGGAGACCTCCATGCCGATCAGCTTCGAACCCTCCGAGGGCAGCCTCGTCGCCCAGGCGCACTACCGAAAGGTCGCGCTCGAGCAGATGCGTCCGATCTCCCGCCGCTACGACGTCGAAGAGCACGCGCTGCCGCGCGAATGGGTCGACTACTGGTGGAAGGAGGGGCGCTGGGGCGCGAAGGGCGCGCCCGCCTCGAACGACGGCTTCATCACCGTCTGCCTCCAGGCCGAGCAGCTCTGCTGGGGCGATGCCGGCCTTTATCTGCGCATGCCGACGCCCGCCCTCGGCGGCTCGGCCGTCGGCGCCGCCGGAACGAAAGAGCAGCAGGCGAAGTTCATGGCCGGCTTCCGCGCGCTCGAAGGCCAGCCCATCTGGGGCGCCATGGCGATCACCGAGCCCCAGGCCGGCTCCGACGCCGCCGCGATCGAGACGACCGCCGAATACGATCCCGCGACCGAAGAGTGGATCCTGAACGGAACGAAGATCTTCTGCACCGCCGGCGAAGGCGCGTCGACGGTCCCGGGCGGCTTCGTCGTCGTCTGGGCGACGCTCGACAAGAGCGCGGGCCGCGCCGCGATCAAATCCTTCGTCGTCCCGGCCGGCACGAAGGGCATGGAGCTGATCGGCTGCGAGAAGAAGCTCGGCATCCGCGCCTCCGACACCGCGACGCTCCGCTTCGAAAATTGCCGCGTTCCGAAGGACAACCTGCTCGGCCGCGCCGAGGTCAAGAAGCAGGATCCGACCAGGACCGGAGACAAAGGCTTCATGGGCGCGATGGCGACCTACGACGCGAGCCGCCCGATCGTCGCCGCGATGGCGACGGGCGTCGGGCGGGCCTCGCTCGAGTTCCTGATCGAGGAGCTCGCCCGCCAGGGGATCCAGATCCGCTACGACGCCCCGCCCCGGGAACGCACGGCGATCGAGAAGGACGTCGTCGAGATGGAGGCCGACCTTCAGGCCGCGCGGCTGCTGACCTGGCGAGCCGCCTGGATGATGAACAAGGGCAAGCCCAACAACCTCGAGGCCTCGATGGCCAAGGCGAAGGCCGGCCTCGCGGTCACGAAGATCACCCAGAAGGCCGTCCAGATCCTCGGCCCGATCGGCTACTCGAAGAAGCTGCTGGTCGAGAAATGGATGCGGGACGCGAAGATCAACGACATCTACGAAGGCACCCAGCAGATCAACCAGCTGATCGTCGCCCGGCGGATCCTCGACTACTCTTCGGCCGTCCTGCGCTGACGGCCCGGCTCCGGGCCTGCGCCCAAAGCCGACCGCGCCAGCGCGAGGCGTTCAAGGGAGCCCCATGCCGATCGATCAGAAGCTGCTCGACATTCTCGTCTGTCCCGAATCCCGCCAGCCGCTCATGCCGGCGGACAGCGCATTGATCGCGCGCCTGAACGACGAGATCCAGGGACGCCGGCTGCGCAACCGGGGCGGGGAGATCGTCGATTCACGGATCCGCGAGGGCCTCGTCCGGAAAGACGGACGCTTCCTCTACGTCGTCGACGACGACATCGCGATCATGCTGATCGAGAAGTCGATCGAGCTTGGCTCTTGAACGCGACCGCGAACTTCTGATCGCGACCGCGACCTTCGGTCGCGTTCGCTGGGCGCCGCAGGCGCTTGATCGCGACCGCGACCTCCGGGCGTGTTCGCTGGGCGCCGCAGGCGCTTGATCGCGACCGCGAACTTCGGTCGCGTTCGCTGGGCGCCGCAGGCGCTTGAT
>CAUJGH010000139.1 GCA_963169575.1 Myxococcota bacterium
CCTCGAGCTCGCCTGACGGAGCTCGAACGGAGGCCTCGCCGAATGGATCTCCGAACCCTCGCAGACCTCGGCGAATTCCTGGGCGGCCTCGGCGTGATCGTCTCGATCGTCTATCTGGCGATCCAGATCCGGGGCAATACGTCGTCGGTGCGATCCGAGAACTACGCCCGCTCGCTCGAGCGCATGGCCTCGATGCAGGAGTACCTCGCGCGGGACCAGGCCTTCACGAAGATCTTCAATCGCGGGCTCGTCGATCCGCGCAGCCTGGACGTGACCGAGCGGGTGCAGTTCATGTGGGTGATCACCGAGCTTTTCGGCAACCTCGAATTCATGTGCTTCCAGGCGCAGGCCGGCAACATCCCGCGCGAGCTGTGGCTGCGCTGGGAAGAGACGCTCCGGTGGTGGCTGACCTTCCCCGGTGTCCGGGCCTGCTGGGAAGCGCGGCCGACTCCGTTCACGCCGACGTTCACCCGCTGCGTCGAGCGCTGCCTCGAGCTCGGCTATCGATCCGAGCGGCAGGGCGCATGGGAGCAATTCCTGGCTGCGATGCCGGAGCCGGAGCCGGAGCCGGAGGAAGAGCCATGAAGGTCCGCACCGAGCGCAGGGACGATCTCTTCCTCGTGACGATCTCGCGCCCCGAGGTCCGCAACTGCGTCGACCGCGAGACCGCCGCGGCGCTCGCCGCCGCGTTCCGCGCATTCGATTCCGACGACGCGCTGCGCGTCGCGATCCTGCAGGGCGAGGGCGGCAGCTTCTGCGCCGGGGCCGATCTCAAGGAGGTGAGCCTCGGCTCGCCCGGCGCGAACCGCGTGGGTGTCGCAGGCGACGGCCCGATGGGCCCGACGCGCATGCTGCTCGGCAAGCCGGTGATCGCCGCCGTCGAAGGGCATGCCGTCGCCGGCGGGCTCGAGCTCGCGCTGTGGTGCGACCTGCGCGTCGCAGCTCGCGACGCCGTCTTCGGCGTCTACTGCCGCCGCTGGGGCGTGCCGCTGATCGACGGCGGGACGGTTCGATTGCCCCGGATCGTCGGCCAGAGCCGCGCGCTGGACCTGATCCTGACCGGCCGCGGCGTCGCCGGCGAAGAAGCGCTCGCGATGGGCCTCGCGAATCGCCTCACCGAGCCCGGAGAGGCCCTCGCCGGCGCCCTCGCGCTCGCGCGAACGCTGGCCGACTTCCCGCAGCGCTGCCTGCGCGCCGACCGCCTCTCGGCGCTGACGCAATGGGGCGAGCCGCTGGACGCTGCCCTGCGCGAAGAGACCGCCCGCGGCCTCGACGTCATCCGCTCCGGCGAGACCCGCGAAGGCGCCACGCGCTTCGCGAGCGGCGCCGGCCGCCACGGCCGCTTCGACTAGTCCGCAGTCGCTGCGCAGCCCCACCCAAGCAGAAGCAGGACGTGGAGATCCCTCCGTTCGGGCCCACCGAGTGCCGCGGCCGAGCGGTGCGGGGTGAGATGTAATGGACGTGCGCGCAGCACGGCGCCGGACGCGCCGGCGACCCAGAACGCGCACGTCCGAGCCACGAACCCCGCACCGCTCGGCCGCGGCACCTGGCAAGGCGCTCGCACAGGGCCCCCCGCGGCCTAGCGCAAGAACTCGCCGGCGTTCACGAGCATCGTCTCGCCCGTGACCATGCGCGAATAGTCCGAGCAGAAGAAGATGCAGGCGTTGGCGACGTCGTCGTCCTTCGGGATCTCGCCGAGCGGCATGTTCTTCGTGATGCTCTTGATGATCTCCGCCTCGGAGACGCCCTGGCGCTTCGCCTCGCCCTGCACGAAGCCCTCGACCGGCGGCCCCCACATCCAGGTCGGGACGACCATGTTGACGCGGATCTTGTACGGCCCGAGCTCGTGGACCATGTGGTACATGGCCGAGAGCAGCCCGCCCTTCGACGAGGCGTACGCGATCTGCGGCGCCATCGGCGGATACCACATCGACTGCGAGCCGATCAGCACGAGCGAGCCGCCGCCCGTCTTGCGCATGTGCTTCGAGGCGGCGAGGCAGATCTGCGCGGCGCCCTGGACGTTGATGGCGAGGCAGGCCGCCCAATCGGCGGGGTTCGTGTTCTCGAGGCCGCCGAACGCGCGATCGAGGGCCGCGACGAGCACGACCGAATCGACGCGTCCGAACTTCTTCGCGGCGGCGTCCATCAGGGCGTTGCACTGGGCGTCGTTCGTCACGTCGGTCGGGACGGCGAGGATCCGCTTGCCGGAGGGATCGAGGCTCTTCGCCTGCTCCTCGAGGTCTTCCTTGCGGCGCGCGGCGACGACGACGTTCGCGCCGTCGCGCAGCGCGGCGACCGCGACTTCGCGGCCGAGGCCGGGGCCGACACCGACGACGACGATGGTCTTGTCCTTGACGAGCATGACGGATCTCCTGATTGGAATGGATCGGATGGGATCGATTCGGGTATGGATTCGCGCCGAACGGGGCCGGATCGGCCGGGCGCGGGCGGACCCGACGAAATCGCGCGGGCGGCGGTCTGTCAACCGCTCGAGCGCGGCCGCTCTCCGCTCGACATCGCGCCGGGCGGTCCTTAGGCTGCGGTCACGGAGGTGGGCGTGGGCGAAGGCGTGGTCTTGATCAGCGGTGCGACCGGGCTCGTCGGGCGGAGGCTCGTGCCCCGGCTCGCGGAGCGCTACGCGCTGGTCCGGACGCTCTCGCGCTCCGGCGGCGTCGTTCGGGATCGGATCGAGCCGGCGAGCTGGGATGGCGTCGATCCGGGCGCTGCGGCGCTCGGCGGCGTCGATGCGGTCGTCCATCTGGCCGGAGAGCCGGTCTTCGGCGGACTGCCGACGCAGGCGCGCCTCGCGCGGATCCGGGAGAGCCGCATCGCTTCGACCCGGCGGATCGTCGAGCGGATGGCGGCGCTCGATCCGGCCGCGCGTCCGAAGACCTTCGTCTGCGCTTCGGCCGTCGGGTATTACGGCGACCGCGGCGAGGAGCGGCTCGATGAGCAGTCGGCTCCGGGCGAGGGCTTCCTCGCCGAGGTGTGCCGGGAATGGGAGCGGGAGGCGAGGGGCGCGGAGTCGCTCGGGGTCCGGGTCGTCTCGCTGCGGATCGGCGTCGTGCTCGCGCGCGAGGGCGGGGCGCTCGCGCTGATGCGGATTCCCTTTTCGCTCGGGCTCGGCGGAAGGCTGGGCGACGGGCGCCAGTTCTTTCCGTGGATCCATGTCGAGGATCTCGTGGCGGCGACGCTCTTCGCGATCGAGAACGCGGCGCTCAGCGGCGCCGTCAACGCGGTGGCGCCGCAGGCCGTCCGCAACCTCGAGCTGACCGAGACCCTGGCGCGCGTCCTTCGGAGACCGGCAAAGCTGCCGGCTCCGGCCTTTGCGCTGCGCGCGGCGCTCGGCAGGGTGGCGGGCGAGCTGCTCGGGAGCCGGCAGGTCGTGCCGGCGAAGCTCGTCGAAGCGGGCTTCGATTTCGTTCATCCGACGCTCGAAGGGGCGCTGCGCGAGGCCTGCGCCTAGCAGTCTTGCGAGGTCGATCCGCTCAGCCGCGGCGGCGGGCGAGATAGGCGGCGCGGAACTCGGCGCGGTTCGATTCGGGCAGGGCGGCCGGGCTCCCGAGCCGTTCGGCGCCCGCCATGATCCGGGCCGCGCGATCGACGAGTTTCGTCAGCTCGATCCCTTCGGCCGGACTCGATGCGACGACGACGAGGCCATGGTTCGCGAGGAGGGCGGCGGCGCGATCCTCGAGCAGCTCCGCGACGGCGATGCCGAGGGCCTCGCTTCCCGTTCGATGATAGGCGGCGACGGGCACGT
>CAUJGH010000140.1 GCA_963169575.1 Myxococcota bacterium
GGACATCTCCGAGACGTGGACGAGACCTTCGATGCCCGGCTCGAGCTCGATGAAGGCGCCGTAGTCCGTCAACGAGACGACCTTGCCGTGGATGCGCATCCCGATCGGGTAGCGCATGCCGGCGTCGATCCACGGATCGGGCTGGATCTGCTTGAGACCCAGCGAGACGCGCTCGGCCTCGGCATCGAATTTGAGGACCTTGACCTTGATCTCGTCGCCGACCTGGAAGAGCTCCGACGGATGGTTGATCCGGCCCCACGACATGTCGGTGATGTGGAGCAGGCCGTCGATTCCGCCGAGATCGATGAACGCGCCGTAGTCGGTCAGGTTCTTGATCACGCCGTCGAGGATCTGGCCCTCGGAGAGCGACCCGAGCGTCGTCTCGCGCATCTTCTTGCGCTCGGTCTCGAGCAGCGCGCGCCGCGAGAGCACGATGTTGCCGCGGCGCTTGTTGAACTTGATGATCTTGAAGCTGGCCTTCTCGCCGAGCAGGGCTTCGAGATTGCGGACCGGGCGCAGATCGACCTGCGAGCCCGGAAGGAATGCCTTGACGCCAATGTCGACGGAGAGGCCGCCCTTGACGCGGGCGACGATCGTGCCCTCGACCGCGCGCTCCTGATCGAACGCGTTGCTGATCTCGTCCCAGACCTGCAGCCGCTCGGCCTTCTCCTTGGAGAGGATCAGCTGGCCGTCTTCGTTCTCGACCTCTTCGACGAGGACCTCGACTTCGTCGCCCACCTTGACGGTGAGCGTGCCTTCCTCGGTCATGAACTCCCAGGCGGCGATCATGCCCTCGGATTTGAATCCGATGTCGACCTGGATCCATTCGTCGTCGATCGAAAGGATGCGGCCCTTGGCGATCTCGCCCTCCTTGAAGGTGCGCTCGCTGCTGCCGAATAGGGCCGCAAAGCTGTCGCCTGCCGCCGATCCCGTGTTGGTTTCAGTCATCTCTGTTCTCGTGGGTTCCCGTCCGCGGGCCCGCGACTTGCGGCCCCGCCGATCCGGGAGATTTCACTTCCGCAGCCCCATCGCAGCCGGACGCCGAGGCGCTGGACGCGACCTCCGCGAGCCGCTGCCGGGCCGTCTGAAGCAAGCGTTCGAGCGATTCGGAATCGCCCTCCTCGAGCACCCGGGCGAGGCTCGCCAGGGATGCGGAGAAATGATTGAGCGGGCCCGAGAGGGCCTTGCCGTTCAGGGAGAGGATCTCGCCCCAGAGTTCGGCGTCGCTCTGCGCGATGCGCGTGAAGTCGCGAAAGCCGCCGCCGGCGAGCTCGCCGACGCGGGTCGGCGCGCTGCGCAGCGCATCTGCGAAGGCGAAGGCGACCAGATGGGGCAGATGGCTGACCCAGGCGACCTCCTCGTCGTGGGCCGCAGGCGAGCGGCGCGTGACCCGCGCGCCGAGCGCGCGCCAGAACGCCTCGATCCGCGCGATCGGCTCCGGGTCCTGACCCGTACGCGGCGTCACCACGACCGAGGCGCCGACGAAGAGATCGGCGCGCGCGTGTTCGGGGCCGCGCAGATGGCTGCCCGCCATCGGATGCGAACCGACGAACTCGACGCCGGCCGGCAGCAGTCCCGGCAGCAGCTCGACGACGCTCGCCTTGACGCTCCCGACGTCCGTCACGAGGCAACCGGGCGCGAGCGAGGACGCGATGTCCGAGACGACCCTGCCCATCGAGCCGACCGGCGTTCCGAGCACGACGAGATCCGCGCCGACCACCGCCTCCGCCGGCGTTGCGACCGCGTCGACGAGCCCCGCCTCGAGCGCCCAGGCCAGCGGTCCCGGCCGCCGCGCGGCGCCGACGACCTCCTGCACGAGACCGCGCGAACGGGCCGCCGCAGCGACGGAGCCGCCCAGCAGTCCGAGTCCGACGATCGCGAGCTTGCGGAAGCCGGGCGTGCTCATCGAGTCGCATTCCCTCCCGCCGAGCGCTTCGAGAGGATCCCGCCGAGCGCCTTGATGAAGCGCTCGTTCTCCTCCGGCAGACCGATCGAGATGCGGACGTGGTCCGGGAGCCCGAAGCCCTTCATCGGGCGCACGATCACGCCCTGCGAGAGCAGCGCGTCGTAGACCTCCGCGCCGGTCCGCGCGAGCAGGAAGTTCGCGTCCGTGGGCCAGGTCTCGATGCCGAGCCGAGCGAGCTCGGTCCCGAGATAGACCGCACCCTGGGCGTTGATCTCGCGCGTGCGCCGGTAGTGCTCGTCGTCTTCCAGCGCCGCGAGGGCCGCGACCTCGGCCAGGCGATTGACGTTGAAGGGATGGCGCGCGCGCTCGAGATAGCTCGCGAGCTCGCGGTCGCAGATCCCGTAGCCGATCCGGATGCCGGCGAGGCCGTAGATCTTCGAGAAGGTCCGCAGGATCACGGTCCCCGGCCGCCGTGCGGTCAGCGCGATCGCGTCGGGGAAGTCCGGCCGCCGCACGAACTCGTAGTAGGCCTCGTCGACCGCGAGCACGACGTCGGCCGGCAGCGCCGCGACGAAGCGATCGAAGGCCTCGGCCCCGACGCTCGTCCCGGTCGGATTGTTCGGATTGCAGAGCATCACGACCCGCGTCCGCGGGCCGATCGCCGCGAGCATCGCGTCGAGATCGTGGACGAGATCCCGCGTGAGCGGCACTGCGACGCCCGTCGCGCCCATGCCCTGCACCACGATCGGATACATCGCGAACGAGGGCCAGGCGTAGACGACCTCGTCGCCCTCTCCCATCAGCGTCTTCGCGATCAGCTCGAGGATCTCGTCCGCGCCCGCGCCGAAGACGAGCTGATCGCCCGAGACGCCGAGCTTCTTCGAGAGTGCGGCGCGCAGCACGAAGCTCGCGCCGTCGGGATAGCGGTGGATCTCGGCGGCCGCGGCGCGCATCGCCTCGACGGCGCGCGGCGACGGCCCGAGCGGATTCTCGTTCGACGCGAGCTTGATGGAGCCGCGGATCCCGAGCTCCCGCTCGAGTTCCTCGATCGGCTTGCCCGGCACGTAGGGCGCGAGGCTGCGGATGTACGGCTTGACGCGATCGGCGAGACTCATCTTCGCTCCAGGGCATCCGACGATGCGGAGGGCTGCACGCCCGAGACGACTTCGAGGGCGCGCGGGAACGAGCCGAGGATCTTGTGCGAGGCCGAGACGCTCGCGGCCTCTTCGAGGGCGCGCCGGACGTTCGGATCCTGCTGATGGCCTTCCATGTCGACGATGAAGATGTACTCCCAGGGCTTGCCCTTCATCGGACGCGATTGCACGGCGGTCAGGTTGACACCATGGCGCGCGAAGGGGCCGAGCAGATCGTGCAGCGCGCCGGCCTGGTCGCGGCGCACGGTGAAGACCGCGCTCGTCAGGTCCTGGCCCGAAGGGGCCGGCGTCTCGCGGCCGATCACGAGGAAGCGCGTCGTGTTGCCGCGCTGATCCTGGATGTTCGAGGCGATGGGGACCAGGTCGTAGACCTCGGCCGTGACCTCGGAGCCGATCGAGGCGACCTTCGCATCGGCATGCGCGAGCTGGGCGGCGGCGGCGGTACTCGTCGTCTCGACGGTTTCGACGCCGGGCAGGTTCGTCTCGAGCCAGCGACGACATTGGGCCAGGGGCTGCGGATGCGAGGCGACGCGCTGGATGTCCTCCATGCGGCCACTGCGGGACATCAGATGCTGCGCGATCTCGAGCTTGATCTCGCTGCAGATCGTGACGTCGGTCTCGACCAGCGCATCGAAGGTCACGTTGATCGGCCCTTCGATCGTATTCTCGACCGGGACGACGCCGAAATGCGTATCGCCGCGCTCGGTCGACGTGAAGACGTCGCGCAGCGTCGTCGCAGGCACGAGATCGACCTGGGCGCCGAACTGCCGGCTCGCGGCCTGGTGGCTGAAGGTGCCGTCGGGTCCGAGGAAGGCGACGCGGACGCGCTCCTCGAGCGATCGGGTCGCGGAGATGATCTCGCGGAAGACATGGGGCAGCGCTGCGCTCGGGAACGGCCCGGGATTGGCGGCGACGAGGGCGCGCACCAGGTCGCGCTCGCGCGCGGCGACGTAGACGGGCCCGTTGCGGCCGCCCTGCTTGAGCTCGCCGACCCGCTTCACGCAGCGGGCGCGCAGATTCAGCTGCTCGAGGATGGCGGCATCGATCGCATCGATCTGTCCGCGCAGGCGAGCGAGCTCGTCCATCCCCTCCGGAGCCGGGGCGCCCTGGGCCGCCGAAGCCTCTGCAGCACACGCGGCCTTCGAGGCCGGGAGCGACGCATCGACAGCGGCCTTCCCGGCCAGCCCGGACGAGCGGGCGTCGCTTCGGGACGCGTCGTCCGACTTCCGGCGTTGCGGCATCAAGAACGGCTCCGGTCGCCTGGGTCGAGGGTGCGCGAGAACGACGACCACGCCCGGTTGCCGGGTCGTGCACGGGGATCGGTCCCGGCGCGGCGTGGGTTCGGTGACGGCAGGCAGGCGGTTGAGTCCGGTCGGGCGATCACGGCTCGGCCTTCGAGCGGATCCCCTCGACGCTGCGCACGGGACGAAGCCGGGCGCGGACGGTCATCGGCGGCGGAAAACTGGCTAACCCCTTGAAAATGAAGCGGCATCGTATCGGAGGGGACTGGCCGTGGCAATTCCAGAAGGACGGATTCCCCTCTGAAAGCAAGGGTTTAGTCGCGCCGGGCCCCGCTCGCGGCCCGACTCCGGCCGGAGCTCGGCCTCTCTAGGCTAAGTGCTTGAAATCCGTCGCGTTTTCATGCCTGGGGCATCAAGTCCACAGGCGCCCCGGTCGATAGGTCCCAAGAACCCGAACGCGCGAGGCGCGATGGCCAGGCCCCTCCCCCCTTCCGAAGAGAACGCGGGCGTGTCCGTCGAGCTTTCGGCGGTGTCGTTCAATAGCGTCTCCACCCGGATCATCGCCTGCGTCTTCGCAGCCACCGTGCTCTCGACCGCCATCGTGAGCGCCCTCTGCATCCACGCGATCCATTTGGATCTCGCCGGCCGGATCGTGGCCAGCTTCTCGGAGATCGCGAACGCTCGGGTCGAGGCCTGGAACGCGCGGCGCGCCGAGCTCGCGGCGCTCGTCGCGGCGGAGTCGGCCGTCGGATCTCCCTGGCAGGCGGAGCTCGGGCGCGCGCGCGCCGACGTCGACGCCCGCACCGCGCTCGGCTGGCGTGCCCCCGACGCGCCGGAGGCCAGCGGGCTCTCGCTCGACAAGCTGCTCGCCGGCGAGCTCCCGGAGCCCCCGGCCGCGATCGCCGAGCGATTCGATGTGCTCTTCTTCGGTCATCCGGATGCGCTCGCCGCGTCGGCCGATGGCTGCATCTCGATCGAGGCCGATGTGCCCGCGGAATCCGGAGGCACGCTCGGCCGGCTGCTCGGCTGCGTAGCCCGGACGGAGCTCGACGCCCTTCTGCAACCGGGGCAGGCCGCGCCTTCGTCGAGCCGGGTCCTCGTCGCGAATCTGCATGGCACCGTGCTGGCCGCCTCCGGCCCCGGGGCCCCGACACGCCTCGCCGACACCATCCCGGTCCCCGACCTCATCCGCCGGGGCGGAATGGAGCTCTCCGACTATTCGGACGCCGCGGGCCGCGCGCTCGTCGGACTGGCGGTCCCGCTCGGCCGCACGGGCTGGTTCCTGGCGGTCGAGATCGAGCACGCGCGCGCCTTCGCTCGCGCGATCGACGTGACGCGCACGATCTTCATCGCCGCCGTCGTGGTCGTGATCCTCTTCAGTCTGATCGCCTACAAGATCACCGCCGCGATCATGCAGCCGATCCACGCGCTCTCGAGCGGTGCCCAGCGGATCCTCGACGGTCAGATCGACCACCAGATCCCGCTGCCCGCCATCCACGACGACGAGCTCGGCCTGCTGACGCGGACGTTCAACGCGATGATGCAGAAGCTCCGCAGCAACCAGATCGAGATCGAACGCGACCGCCTGCGCCTCGCGGAGAAGAACGAGGAGCTCCAGAGCGCCAACGAGGTCCTGAACCAGCTCTCGATCACCGACGGCCTGACGAAGCTCCACAACCACCGCTATTTCCAGGACCACCTGACGCGGGAGATCAAGCGCGTCTCGCGGACCAACGCGCCCCTCTCCCTGATCCTCGTCGACATCGACGACTTCAAGCAGCTGAACGACTCCTACGGCCATGCCGCCGGCGACGAAGTCCTCATCAGTCTCGCGGCGATCATGAACGAGAACGCCCGCGAGTCCGACCTGATCGCGCGCTACGGCGGCGAGGAGTTCGTCATCCTGATGCCCAATACCGACCTCGCCGGGGCGGTGCATCTCGCGGAGAAGATCCGGATGGCCGTCGAAGCGACGCGGCTCATCATCGGCGACCGGATGAAGCCGACCGACGTCACCATCTCCCTCGGCGTCGCGCTCTACAAGGGCAATCGACGCGAGTTCTTCGCCGAGGCCGATCGGGCGCTCTACCGCGCGAAGGGCGCGGGCAAGAACTGCGTGATCATCGCCGGATCCGACGACGCCCCCGCCCTCTCCTGAGCCGCCGCGCGCGGCGCGCCGTTTCTCGCAGCCGCCCTTGAGACGCGCCGACCCGTCCGCGAGACTCCGGCCATGACCTGCATCGTGGGACTCACCGGCGGCATCGGTTCGGGCAAGAGCACCGTCACGCGCATCCTCGCGGAGCTCGGCGCGACGACGATCGACGCGGATGCGATCGTCCACGAGCTGCAGGCGCCCGGTCAGCCGATGCTGCAGGCACTCGCCGCCGCCTTCGGAAGCGGAATCCTGACGGCGGACGGCGCGCTCGACCGCAAGGCGCTCGGCGCGATCGTGTTCCGTGACGAACAGGCCCGCGCTCGGCTCGGGGAGATCGTGCATGCGCCGGTGATCGGCGAGATGATGCGCCGCGCGAAGGCCGCCCGGGATCGCGGCGACCCGCTCGTCGTGCTCGACATCCCGCTGCTCTTCGAAGGCCGCGTCTCGGGGCGGGGCAGCGGCGCACTGATGCATTTCGACGCCACGATCTGCGTCTGGGTCGACGAAGCCGTCCAGCTCGCCCGGACGATGGCCCGCGACGCCTGCGACGAAGCCGAAGCGAGACGCCGGATGGCGGCGCAGCTCCCGATCGACCAGAAACGCGCCCTGGCGGATCACGTGATCGACAACTCGGGCACACCCGCGCAGACGCGCGCCCAGGTCGAGGCCCTCGTCCGGCGACTCACGCACGGACGACTCGCCTCCGAGAACGCGTCCACGAGCGCCTGATCAGCGGGCTTCAGTCCCCGCTTCGGCCCCCGCTTCAGTCCCAGCCATGCCCCCGGCGACGACCGGATCTACGACGTCGACGTCGGCTTCACCGGCGCGCGAAGCGGCGCCTTCAGCTCGGCGATGAAATTCGCGACGTCGTCGATCGCGGCCGACTTCGAGACCGCCGCCTCGATCCGGTCGACGATCGCACTGCCGACGACGACACCGTCCGCATAGCGTCCGATCCGCTCTGCCTGCTCCGCCGTCGAGACGCCGAAACCGACGCAGACCGGGATGTCCGACAGCGACTTCGCGTAGCGGACCTGGCCCTCGATGCCCTCTGCGATCGTCGCTCGTGCACCGGTGACGCCCTGGAGCGAGACGGCATAGAGGAAGCCGCGGGTCTCGCGCACGAGATAGGCGAGCCGCTCGCGCGAGGTCGTCGGCGCCGCGAGCAGGATGGGATCGATCCCGCGCTCACGGCAGGGATCGAGCCACGGCTTGCCGTCCTCCGGCGGGAGATCGGGAATGATGATGCCGTCGACGCCGACCTGCGCTGCGGCGATCGCGAAGGCCTCGCCGCCCATCGCATGAATCGGATTCGCGTAGCCCATCAGGACGATCGGCTGCTCGACCCGGGCGCGCAGACGATCGACCAGGCGCAGGATCGCCCGCAGGCTCGTCCCGCGCGCGAGCGCGCGACTGCTCGAGCGCTGGATCGTCGGGCCCTCGGCCGTCGGATCCGAGAACGGAACCCCGAGCTCGATGACGTCCGCCCCGGCCTCGGCCATCGCGACGACGAGCGCCTCGGTCGTCTCGAGATCCGGATCGCCCGCGGTCAGGAACGGGATCAGGGCGCGCTCGCCCCGGCGGCGCAGCGCATCGAAGCGGGCGGCGATCCGCCCGGGGCGCGCGGCGCTCGCATGGGCGCCTTCGGGAGCAGGGCGGGCGTCCGCTCCACTCCGGGCTTCGGAGGGATTTCCCATGTTCAGTGGGCTCCCCGCTTCCCGGCGGCGAGGATCTTGCGGACCTCGTCGACGTCCTTGTCCCCCCGGCCCGAGACGTTCACGACGATGACGCGATCGCGCTCGAGTGTCGGCGCGAGTCGCAGGACGTGGGCGATGGCATGCGCACTCTCGAGCGCCGGGATGATGCCTTCGCTCCGCGACAATCGCTGAAAGGCTTCGATCGCCTCGTCGTCGGTGGCGACGACGTACTCCGCGCGGCCGATCTCCTTGAGATAGGCGTGCTCGGGACCGACGCCGGGATAGTCGAGCCCGGCCGAGACCGAATGCGCCGGGAAGATCTGCCCGTCGTCGTCGGAGAGCACGAGGGTGCGCTTGCCGTGAAAGATGCCGGGCACGCCGACCGTCAGCGTCGCCCCGTGGCGGCCGGAGTTCAGTCCTTCGCCCCCCGGCTCGACGCCGACGAGGCGCACGCCCTCG
>CAUJGH010000141.1 GCA_963169575.1 Myxococcota bacterium
CGGCGCGTTAGTCGGTGACGCAGGCCCGCGTGCGACTCCGCCTCGCCGGCGACGTCTGGAGCTGCAGGGGCCGCGCAACCGAGCGGCGACGCAGGCCGGGGCGCGTGCAGATCCGGTGCAATCCCGTTCCTCTTCCCCGACCACCGCGGGCGTCCGCGCGAGAAGTCGCCGCCGCCGACCACCCATCGACGAGGGCCCGCGTCCGGGGTCCGAGGGGTCGATCCGAATGGTGTACGTGCTGGGCATCGTCTGCGTCGGCTGGACCGTCTTCGAGCTCGTGCGATTGGTTCGCGAGAGCGACTCCTGGACGCGCGAATCCGGATCGCCTCCGCGCGCGTCGGCGACCGCCCGCGCGCGCCGAGCCCCCCTCGCGGCATGGGACGAGCAGGGCCGACCGATCTTCGTCGAGGACGTCTCGCACCGCGGTCCGCGCTAAGTTCCGCCCGCGATCGGATCGCGGGGAGGCGCTGGCGTGGGGAAGGTGTCGGGTGGGATCGAGACGGGTCCGTTGATGCGCTGCGGCGAGCTGCCGCGCTTCGATCTCTTCGAGACGGATCAGGTCGTCCCCGACGTCCGAAGGCTGCTCGGCGAGCTCGCCGAGGCGCTCGATGCGCTCGAGTCCCGGGTGGATCCGAGCTGGGACGGGCTGGTCCTTCCGCGCGAACGGATGAACGAACGGCTCGGATATGCCGGGGGCCTCGTGAGCCACATGCTCGCCGTCCGCAACAGCGACGCCCTGCGCGCCGCCCACGAGAGCGTGCAGGGCGAGGTCATCGCCTTCGGTCTGCGCCAGGCCCAGAGTCCGGTGATCTACGAGGGCCTGCAGCGCCTGCGCGCGGGCTCGGCGTTCGCGGCGCTCGACGGGGCGCAGCAGCGCATCGTCGATTGCCTGCTGCGCGACGCACGGCATTCGGGTGTCGGCCTCGAGCCCGCGGAGCGCGAGCGGTTCAACGCGATCCAGGCCGAGCTCGCCCAGCTCGCGACGCGCTTCAACAACCACGTGCTCGACGCGACCCGCGCCTTCTCGATCCTCGTGCGCGATCCCGCCGAGATGGCCGGCACGCCGCCCAGCCTGCGGGCGCTCGCGGCGCAGAATGCGCGCGAGCACGGCGAGCCCGCCGCGACGGCCGAAGCAGGGCCGTGGCGGCTCAGCCTCGATGCGCCCGTCCTGATCCCGTTCCTCGAGCACGGCGCCTGTCGCCCGCTCCGGGAGCGCCTCTATCGCGCCAACCTCGGCCGCGCGTCGTCGGGCGAGCTCGACAACACGCCCGTGCTCGAGCAGATCCTCGCCCTCCGCCAGGAGATGGCGCGGCTGCTCGGCTTCGAGAGCTATGCGGCGCTCTCGCTCGACGCGAAGATGGCCCCGAGCCTCGCCGCGGTCGACGATCTGCTCGAGCGGCTGCGCCGCGCGGCGATTCCCGGTGCACGGGCGGATCTCGCGAGCGTGCGGGCCTTCGCCGCCGAGCATGGGCAGCGGGAGCCGGTCGAGCTCTGGGACGTTCCGTATTGGGCCGAGCGGCTGCGCGAGCAGCGCTTCGATTATTCGGAGGAGGCGCTGCGGCCGTATTTTCCGTTGCCGCGCGTCCTCGAGGGGCTCTTCGCACTCGCGAAGCGCCTGTTCGGCGTCGAGATCGTCGCAGCCGACGGCGAGACCCCCGTCTGGCATCCCGACGTACGCTTCTTTCGCGTTCGCGACGCCGCTGGCCAGCCGCTCGCGGCCTTCTTCCTCGATCCCTACAGCCGGCCCGGCGACAAACGCGGCGGGGCCTGGATGGACGATTGCATCGGCCGGACGCGCCGCGCGGTCGACGACGTCCTGCGCCTTCCAGTCGCCTATCTCGTCTGCAATCAATCGCCGCCGGTCGGCGACGCCCCTTCGCTCATGGCCTTCGACGAGGTCCTGACGCTCTTCCACGAATTCGGTCACGGCCTGCAGCACATGCTGACCCGCGTCGATCACGGCATGGCCTCGGGCATCCGCAACATCGAGTGGGACGCGGTCGAGCTCCCGAGTCAGTTCATGGAGAACTGGTGCTACCACCGCGAGACCCTGCTCGGCCTCTCGAAGCACGTCGAGACGGGCGAGCCGCTCCCGATCGCGCTCTTCGAGAAGATCTCGCAGGCGCGCACCTTCCGCGCCGGCTCCTTCATGCTGCGCCAGCTCTACTTCGCGATGCTGGATCTCGCTCTCCACCGCGCAGGGAGCGCGCTCGGACGCGAGCGCATCTTCGCCCTGCAGGCCGAGATCGCGGCGCGGACGACGGTGATTCCGCCGCTCGCGGAAGACCGATTCCTCTGCAGCTTCGGCCACATCTTCGCCGGAGGTTATGCGGCGGGCTATTACAGCTACAAATGGGCCGAGGTCCTTTCGGCGGATGCATTCTCGGCCTTCGAGGAAGCCGGCCTCGAGGATCCCCGGGCGCTCGAGGAGACGGGGCGGCGGTTCCGCGAAACGGTGCTCGCTTCGGGCGGGGGGCTGCCGCCGATGCAGGTCTTCGAGGCGTTCCGCGGCCGGACGCCGACGCCGGATGCGCTGCTCCGGCATTCGGGTCTGGCGGAAACGCTGGAAGGCGCGGCGTGAAGGCGTTGGGGACGCCCGGCTGGGAGCGCGTCTATCGCGTCGTCCGCCGGATCCCGGCCGGACGCGTGGCATCGTACGGCCAGATCGCCGCGCTCGCCGGCATGCCGCGGGCGGCGCGGCAGGTCGGTTATGCGCTGCACGCGCTCACGGCCGATTCGGACGTGCCCTGGCATCGGGTCGTCAACGCGGCGGGGCGCATCAGCGTGCGCGGCGACTCGGCGATCCCGGGTCTACAGCGCGCCCGACTCGAAGCCGAAGGGATCGGGTTCGATGCGGGCGGGCGGATCGATTGGGAGCGCGTCGGTTGGCGGCCGCGCGCGAGCGTCGCCGCCAGGACGGGCGCCGCCCGCCCGAAGTCTTCGAAACGCACGGCCGCCGTGCGCAGCAGCAGGGGAAGCCAGAAATGATCAAGCTCGCCATCGACTTCGAAAATCCCGGACGCGAGTGGTGGGACAGCGGCGGCCGCGAGCTCTGGGACTCGATCACGGAGGGCTTCGACAACAACGACGTCGCGGTCGACGAGTCGATCGCGGACTCCTGGCTCGCCGAGGCGGCGCGCATCCCCGGCTGGCACGGGGGGCCGGAGTTCGCGCCCCATCCGATCTGCAAGAAGGCGGTCGACGAGGACGAGATCGTTTGACGCCGGGCCGGCTGCGGCTGCCGGCGGATTCTCCCGTCCCCGCGCTCGCGCTGCGCGTCGAGGCCGCGGGCGGGCGGATCGTCGTCGTCGGCGGGTTCGTTCGCGACGCGCTGCGCGGCACGCCTTCCCACGATCTCGACCTCGAGGTCTTCGGCCTCGCCGAAGACGCGATCGAGCCGCTGCTCGAGGGGTTCGGATTCTCCCAGCGGGTCGGGCGTCAGTTCCCGATCTGGCGTCGCAGTCGCGATGGGCTCGATCTCGCCTTTCCGCGCGCGGGCGCCGACGCCTATCATCCGGAGCGTCCCGAGTCCCTGGTCGAGGCGTTTCGCGCGGCCGCACGCCACCGTGATCTGCGGATCAACGCGATCGGCTGGGATCCGCTTTCGGAAGCCTTGATCGATCCCTTCGGCGGTCGCGCCGACCTCGCAGCCCTTCGCCTTCGCGCGGTCGACGTCTCGACCTTCGCGGCGGATCCGCTCCGCCTGCTGCGCGTCGCCCGCTTCGGCGCCGTGCTGGACGCGGAGCCCGATCCGGAGCTCCGCACGCTCTGCCGCGAGCTCGTCTTCGCGTCCGTCGCGCCCGAGCGCATCGGGGCCGAGCTGCGGCGGATGCTGCTCGATCCGCCGCGACCGGCGCAGGCCTGCGCTCTGCTCGCGGAGCTCGAGCGGCTCGATGTCCTGCCGCAGATCCAGCGGCTCGTCGGCGTGCCCCAGGATCCGATCTGGCATCCGGAAGGCGACGTCTTCGTGCATACGCTGATGGTCCTCGATCGCGCGCGCGAGCTCGCACGGGTGCTCGCCGCGGACGAGGCCCAGGTCCTGATGCTCGCAGCGCTCTGCCACGACCTCGGCAAGCCCGAGACGACCACGGTCGAGGGAGCACGCATCCGCTCGATCGCCCACGAAGCGGCGAGTGCCCGCCGCACCCGGAGCTGGCTCGGCGAGCTCCGCTTTCCGGAAAAGGTCGTGCGGCTCGTCGCCGCCCTCGTCGCGCAGCATCTCGCCCCGTCCCAGCTCGTGGCGCAGGGGTCGGGGGCGCGCGCCTATCGCCGCCTCGCGCGCCGGCTCGCGGCGGGCGGGGCGACGCTCGTGCAGCTCGAGCGGCTGGCTCGCGCGGATCACCTCGGCCGGACCACGCCCGAGGCGCTCGCCGGGCGCTACGACGCCGGTCCGGTCTTCCTCGCGGCGGCCGAGGCGGCGGGGGTCGCGGCGGGGGCGAGGCCGGGCGTCGTCGCGGCGGCGGATCTCGTCGAGCGGGGCATTCGCCCGGGGCCCGAGCTCGGCCGGCTCCTGCGGCGTTGTCGGGAGATCGAGGACGAGAGCGGATCGTCGGATCGGGAGGCGATCCTCGCGCGCTGTCTGCGGGGCCGCTGAGGCATTGCGGGCGCGGTCAGCGCTGCGGCTTTGCCGGGGCCGGCCGCGGGGGCTTTCGATCGAAGAAGCTGCAGGGCTCGCCCGACGAGGCGAAGACGACGGCAGAGGGCATTTCGCTCGACTTGAACGCGTAGGCGCGACAGCCGCGCGGCTGCTGGGCGTCCCAGGTCACGAAATAATGCCGGCAATGCAGACAATCCGGTCGCTGCGTGCGGTCGGCCATGGCGCAGGAGCCTGCCATACGCCGGGGTGGGGCGCTGCGGGAGATCCTGTGCAAACCCGTGCCGGAGTCCTTGAAAATGCTCAATTTCCGGGCTCATGCGCCGATAGCCCCAGGCACCAGCGAGGGGGATTCATGGCGACCAATGCGCTCGCGCGCGTGGCCTACCGGGAAGCCGGCCGGGCCACGATCTGCGAGATCCTGTACGGCCCGAACGTTTTGAAGCATGCGCTCATCGATCCGGTGGCCGTGACGGGGGAGGTGGTCACCTTCTCTGGCATGCCGCTGCCGATCGACTGTCGTCCGCCGGCCGGGCGCCGGCGGGGCGAGCAGGTGGGCGTCGTGCCCGAAAAGCTGATCGATGCCCACGGCGTCTTTGCCTACGCCGGGGTCGGCGCCGAGCGAAGCGCGATCCGGCGCGGCCGCTTCGTCGGGATCGATTCGGATGCGGAGCTGGTCTGGGATCGCTGGCTCGTCTCCGCCCGACGGGCGCGCGAAGAGCTCGCCCGCATGGCGAAGCTGCTCGGATTGTCGCGGCCGGCGGAAGAGTTCTACGTCGCCTACTGCGAGGAGGCCGAACGCCTGCTCGATCCGGTCTGGAGCACGGTCGAGGAGCTCGCCGAGGCGCTGCTCGATCGCCGGGAGCTGATGGGGCACCACGTCGACCGCATGGTCCACGGTCCCCAGGTGCTCGAGCGTCCTGCGCCGCCGCTCTGAGCCGATCGCAGGCCGAAGACACGAGAGCCTCGGAAGCCATGCCTCCGAGGCTCTCGCCTTTTCGGGCCGTGCAGCAGATCCCGGCGAGCGAGATGCCTCGCCGGGTCGCGCGCGCTAGGCCTCGACCATGCCCGCCCGGATCGCGAAGCGGACCAGGCCCGAGACCTTGTGGATGTCGAGCTTCTCCATCAGGTTCGATCGATGCGAGTCGACCGTCTTGAGCGAGACGCCCAGATCCGAGGCGATCTCCTTCGACGAGAGTCCCTCGGCGATCAGCTTCAAGACCTCGCGCTCGCGGTCGGTCAGCATCGAGATGCCCGACGGGCCGCCGTCGCCCGGCCGGGCGATCGCGTCCACGACCTGTTGGGTGATCGCGGGGGAGAGATACGAAGCCCCGGCCCGAACGGCGTCGATCGCGTTGTGGACGTCCTTCGAAGCGGAATTCTTGACGACGTAGCCCGAGGCCCCGGCGCGCAGGACCTCTTCGACGTAGGCCCGGCTCTCGTGCATCGAGAGGACGAGGATCTTGCTCGTGCAGCCTGCCTTGCCGAGCTGACGGGTCGCATCGATCCCGGAGAGCTTCGGCATGTTGATGTCCATGAGGACGACGTCCGGGCGGCGCTCCATCACCATCGCCACCGCCTCCTCGCCGTTCGAGGCCTCGCCGATCACCGTGAAGTCCTCCCGGGCCTCGAGCAACCGGATCAGGCCTTCCCTCACGATCTTGTGATCGTCCGCCACCACGATACTGACCATTTCGTCCTCCCTGGTTCCCTGTCGTTTCTCATCACCGGTTCCACTGATCCGAATCCGGTTTCCTTTGAATCGGTATCGGAAGATTGCGCAGGGGCTGGACTGGGCGAATCCGGGAGAAACCCGAGTTTTCCTGTCGGAATGCCGGGGAATCCGCTTGCAAAGGACTCGGCGCGTCGAGAAGAGCGGCCGCCGCGCCCCGCATCGCCGGCTCAGGGCTCGAGACCGCACTCCTTCATCTTGGCGTAGACGGCGCTGCGATGGGCTCGGGCGACCGCGAGTGCGCCGGGATGCCATTCACTCCCGTCGAAGCCGAAGTAGAGGGCGAGCGACAGGCCGAGACCGCCGCGATCGAAGTCGCGCTCGATCTCCAGCCAGACCGTGCAGGGGATCGCCTCGCTCTCGGCCAGCGAATCGATCTCGCCGGACCCGTCGCGATCGAAGCGCGCGCGCAGCTCGCCTGCGACCCGATCGTGCCAGGCCGTCGATCCGCCGTCGGGCATACCGCCCAGCCCCTCGCGCGCGAGGAATCCCCCGCGCCGGGGGAGGCCGAGATCGGCGGGCTCGAGCTTCGGGAGCTCGATCGGAGGCGGTCCGGGCCCGCCCTTCAGCTCGGCCGGCGAGAATGCTTCGGCCGAGGCGGCAGCCGTCGGCGGCGGAAGATTCGGCGAGATCCGGGCGACCGGCAGCGGCCGGCCCGGCGGTGCACCGTCGCCCCCGATCGGCGCCAGCTCGGCCTGAAGCTCGACGACCGCGCCGGGCAGGATGCGGACCCGCGCTTCGAACGGGCGATGGCCCGCCTTGTCGACGCGGATCGTGTGCTCGCCGACCGCGAGGCGATGCGCTTTGTCGCCAGTCGGACCGACGTCGTAGTCGTCGATCCGGAGGCGGTCCTGCTCGGCGTTGGAGCGAACGACCAGCTCGCCCTGACCGGCGCAGATCTCGGGGGCGTAGCGATGACTGCTGTCCGGCTCGAGAAAGACCGAGCGCGTCCAGGGCTCGGGGCAATCCGCCCGCTGGACTTCGAGCGCATAACGCCCGGGCTCCAGCTCGACGCGCGCTCCCTGCGCGGGCCGCTCGCCGAGCAGCTCGCTGCGATCGGCGTCGAAGATGCGCAGCGTCGCGTCGCCGAGCGTGCCGTCGATGAAGACGACCGCCTTCGCGGCATAGAGCGCGGGCTCGGGCCCCGGAGCGAGCCGCTGGATGCGGAACCCCGCCGTCCAGAGCGCGAGCAGCACGATCGCCGCAACCCCGGCGACGAGGCCGAGACCGGGCGCGAGGCGCTCCCAGTTCGGACCGGTTTCCGCCGGTCGTCCCGGTCCGCCCGCTCCGGCAGCGCCGGCGGCTGCGGAGGCAGCGTCCGCTTGCGAAGGATTCGAAGTCCACCAGCGCGTGCTCTGGCGAAGGTCGTCGAGCTCTCGGACGAGGGCCTCGCGTTCGGCCGCGGCTTCGGGGGCGAGCGCCGCCCGGCGCTCTTCGAGGATCGCAGCGAGCCGCTGTGAGGCCGCCAGGATGGCGCGCTCGGAGGCGTCTTTCGGCAGGGCGAGCACCTGCAGCAGCGGATCGCGACCGAGCGCGGGACCATTTTGCGAGACCATGCGCCGAGGCTAGCAGCGGCGGCAGTCGATGCGGCGAGCGACTAGGCTTCGCGGCCGATCGTGGTCGGAGCCAACGATCCGTTCGTGATCTTCGGATCGGGGGTCCACCGGTTCCGGCTGCGGGAAGGGGAGAGGATGGACGGCTGTCCGCACTGCGGCGGAGACGGGATGGAGATCCAGGCGGGCGGGGCCTGGCGGCGCTGCGCACGCTGCGGTCGCTCGGCCTTGTCTCCTTCGACTGCGGACGCCCCGCCGATCGAGCGGACGTTCGCGTCGAGTGGGGCGACGGCGGCCGCGCCGGGCGAGGTGGCCGTTCTGCCGGCGGCCGGCATCGCGCTGCTGGCGACGCTGCTCTTCTATGGCGTGCTCAGGCTCGTCCCGGAATCCCGGATCGCGGAGCTCTTCGTCGAGCGCGGTTGGGTTCCCTACGCGATCAGCTTCGTCTCGGCCTGGGCGCTCGCGCTGCTCGCCGCGAAGCGCCTGCGCCTCGCGCGGGAGAAGAAGCTCCTCGAGCGCGACTGGCTCGCCCGCGCCGGCGAGCCAGCCGCGATCGCACCGGGCGAGATCGACGCGATGCTCGCACGGCTGGCGAGTCAGCCGCTCTTCGTTCCCGATGCGTTCCTCGCGCGGCGCATCGTCCGCGCGCTGCGTCATTTCCAGGCCCGGCAACGCGTCGTCGAGGTCGTCGAATTCCTCGCGGTCGAGTCGCGGTCCGACGAAGGCCGGATCGACGCGAGCTACGGGCTGATCCGGGTCTTCATCTGGGCGGTGCCGACGCTGGGATTCATCGGCACCGTGATCGGGATCGGCGCCGCGGTGGCCGGCTTCTCGACGACCCTCGAGACCGCGACCTCGATCGATGCCATGCGCGCGTCGATCGAGAGCGTGACGGGCGGGCTCGGCGTCGCGTTCGATACGACGCTGCTCGCCCTCGTGATGAGCATCCTCATCATGTTTCCGAGCAGCGCGCTGCAGCGGCTCGAAGAGGGCTTCCTCGGCCAGGTCGACGACTACTGTGCCGAGCACGTCGTACGCCGGCTCGTCGATGCGCCGGAGCCCCTCGTCTCCGAGCAGCTCTTCGAGCGCCTGGCGGAGAAGCTGGTCGACGCCCTGCGCCGGCGCGACGCAGCGAGCACCTGATCGTTGGCGCGCCGGGACGAGCTGCGCGTCTCGCTCTTTCCCTTCATGAGCGTGCTCGCCTGCACGATCGGCGCCTTGACCCTCCTGCTCGCGAGTCTCTCGCTCTCCGCCGTCGCGCCGCCGGAGGCGGATGGAGCGGCGGACGAGCCGTCGCAGACGGCGGGGAGGAGCTCGAGCGGCTCGATCGGTGGGCCCCCGACGGCGGGCCATTCGGAGAGCGCGCCCGGTGCGAAGCCGGCGGAAGAGCGGGCGATCGCCCGGCTCGAGGCACTCTGGCGGCGGGTCGATGCAGCGCTCCGCGCCGGCGAAGGAGAGAGAGCGATCTCGCTGGGGGATCTCGAGCGCCGGCTCGCCGCCGGCGATCAGACGCGCCGGCTCGAGGCGGATCTGAAGGCGCTGACGGAGGCGGAGCGTGCGCTGGCGCGCAAGGGGGAGGGCGTCGAAGCGTCGATCGCGGTGCTCGAGAGTCGCCGCGAGACGCTGCCGATCCTGATCGATCCGACGGGCCTCTCTCGGCATCTCGAGCCCTGGTTCGTCGAGTGTGATGCGGGCGGCGTGACGGCCTATCGGGTCAGCGACGGGCTCTCGCATTTCGTGCCCCGCAGCGCGCTCGACGGGTCGGGGGATTTCGCGCGCTATCTGCGGCGGTTGAAGGTGAGTCCGGGCGCGTTGCTCGTCCTGCTCGTCCGGCCGGATGGACTCGCCACCGCCGCGCTCGCGAGCCGGATGGCCGAGGCGGCGGGCGTGCGCTCCGCGCAGCTGCCGCTGCCGGGCCAGGGCGACCTCGACTGGTCGCTACTGCGCCGCGCCGAAGAGGCGAAGTCCCGATGAGCGGACAACGACGCCGCGCGCTCCCGGACAATCTCGATCCGCTGGTCGACACGCTCTCGAACGTCGTCGGCATCCTCGTCGTCGTCATCGCGTTGACCCAGCTCGAGCTCGGCGACGCCCTCGCGCGCGTCGCGGCCGAGGCCGTGTCGGGGCCGGCGAGCGGGCTGATCTCCGATGCCGCTTCGCCGGTGCCGCATCCCGATCCGATGGGATCGGCGGAATCCGCTGCGCTCGCTGCGCGGATCGAGCGTCTGCAGGGGCGCAGTGGCCCGGACCTCGAGCGCGCGACCGGGGTCCTGCAGCGCGTGCTCGCCGAGCTCGACTCGCCGGAGTCCGAGCGCCGGATCCGGGCGGAGGCCGCGACGGAAGAAGAGCGGGCGCGTGCGGTGCGTGCGCGCGAGGCGCTCGAAGCGCGGGTCGCCCGGGCGCGCGCTGCCCTCGAGGCCGGCCGGGAAGAGGCTTCGAATCGAAGGGCCCATGCCGCGGCGCTGGAGCGGGTACCCCGGCAGCTCGTCGCGCGCCTTCCGGATCCCGAGATCGTCACGGGACGGGAGAGCTGGCTGCTCGTTCGCCATGGGCGGCTCTACCTCGTCGATCGGGAGGCGTTGTTTGCCGAAGGGCGCCGGGCAATCGAGCGGATCGTCCCGGATGGCGCGACCCGGGCGCTGCGGCCGGACGAATTCGACTCGGTGGCCCACTACCTCCGCAAGACGGAGATCGGTCTCGGCGCCCACCGCTGGCTGCTCGAGACCGAGCCTGGCGTGCGGCTTGCGCTCGTCTGGCGCGCCCGCAGCGGGGGCATCGAGCGCTCGCGCATCGCGGAGGATCCGGCGCTCGCCGCCTGGCTCGCCCGCCGCGATCCGGCGGTCGATACGATCCGGTTCCACGTCTGGAGCGACAGCTTCGAGACCTATCTCGAGGCGCGCGCCCGGATCGAGGCGGCGGGCTTCCGCGCCGGCTGGCGCGGCCACGAGGCGGACGAGGAGTTCGAAATCGGTCTCCGTTTCGGTCTGCCGGACCCGGAGATCCGCCCGCTCCGGGTCGATTGATCGTCCGGGCTGCAGCCTGCCCGACGGCCTTTGCAGCGGCTTCGAAAACTCGTATAAAGAGGAGCCCCGAAAATCGGGACGAAGAGGGCGCGTGCGTGGGGGAGCGACCGGACAGCGTGGTCGTCGAGGAGCTCGATGCGCTCGCCCGCGTCCGCGCACAGCTCTCCGCGCTGCCCCCGCAGCGGACCGCGAGCGAGATTCCGATCGTTCGCGAGCTCGAGCGCATTCGCGAACGCCTGCTCTCCGGCGACGAGAACAAGGATCACTCGGC
>CAUJGH010000142.1 GCA_963169575.1 Myxococcota bacterium
GGGCCGTCGTCGGTCTCCCGCACGTCCGCCGATGCATAACGTCGCGCGCTGCCGGGGGCGGCGGAATCGCTGACGTCGTCGTCGTAGTAGCGGAAGCTCTCGCCGAGGATCATGCCCTGGTTGACGAGCTTCTGGAACGGCTCCTTCGTATGGACCAGTCCGAGGTCGTAGAAGACCTTGTGCCAGAAGCGCGAGTAGAGAAGATGCAGGACGGCATGCTCGGCGCCGCCGATGTAGAGATCGACGGGCATCCAGTAGCGCTCGGCCTCCATCGACCAGGGCGCCGCATCGTTCCGCGGATCGACGAAGCGCAGGAAATACCAGCAGCTTCCGGCCCATTGCGGCATGGTATTCGCGTCGCGCAGGACGCGGCGGCCCGCCGCATCCGTCGTCTCGATCCATTCCCGGACGCGCGCGAGCGGCGCCTCGAAGCCCTCGCCCTTCGGCTTGAAATCGTCGAGCTCCGGCAGCAGCAGTGGCAGCTCGGATTCGGGGATCAGCTCGGCGGTCCCGTCCGGCGCATGCACGACGGGAAAGGGCTCGCCCCAGTACCGCTGACGACTGAAGAGCCAGTCCCTGAGCTTGTAGGTCACCGTCCCGCGCCC
The DNA here is from genome assembly GCA_963169575.1 of Myxococcota bacterium. Classification (GTDB taxonomy): domain Bacteria; phylum Myxococcota_A; class UBA9160; order UBA9160; family UBA4427; genus UBA4427. Next base: position 606 of record CAUJGH010000142.1, read on the forward strand.
GAGGCCCTGCGCCTCGAGCCACTCGATCATCTTGCGCTTCGCCGCCTCCGTCTCGAGTCCGTCGAGGAAGCCCGAGGCCGTCGCGCGGCCACTGCCGGTGAAGGCGGCCTCTTCGACGTCGCCGCCGGCGACGACTTCGACGATCGGAAGGCCGAAGGTCTTCGCGAAGGCCCAGTCGCGCTCGTCGTGGCCGGGGACGGCCATGATCGCGCCGGTGCCGTAGCCGGCGAGGACGTAGTCGGCGATCCAGATGGGAATCGCGCGCCCGTTCACGGGATTCGTCGCGAAGGCGCCTGTCGCGACGCCGGTCTTCTCGCCGAGCTCGGCCTGACGCGTGCGCTCGCTCTTGCGCGCTGCGCGCTCGACGTAGGCCTCGACGGCCGAACGCTGGGCCGCGGTCGTCAGCTCCGCGACGAGCGGATGCTCGGGGGCGAGCACCATGTAGGTCGCGCCGAAGAGCGTGTCGGGCCGTGTCGTGAAGACCTCGATCTCGGCGCCCGGACGCCCCTCGACCGCGAAGCGGACATGGGCGCCTTCGGAGCGGCCGATCCAGTCGCGCTGCATCTTCTTGATCGGCTCGGGCCAGTCGAGCTCTTCGAGATCCTCGAGCAGCCGGTCGGCGTATCGGGTGATGCGCAGCATCCATTGCCGCATGGGCATGCGCACGACGGGATGGCCACCGACCTCGCTCTTGCCGTCGATGACCTCTTCGTTCGCGAGCACCGTCCCGAGCGCGGGACACCAGTTGACCGGCACCTCCGCCTGATAGGCGAGTCCCCGCTCGAAGAGCTTGCGGAAGATCCACTGCGTCCATTTCACATAACGCGGATCGGTCGTATCGAGCTCGCGCGACCAGTCGTAGCTGAAGCCGAGGCTCTTGATCTGGCGCTTGAAGTTCTCGATGTTGCGCCGCGTCGTGTCGCGCGGATGCGTCCCCGTCTTGATCGCGTACTGCTCGGCCGGCAGGCCGAAGGCGTCCCAGCCCATCGGATGCAGGACGTTGAAGCCCCGCATGCGCTTGTAGCGGGCCATGATGTCGGTCGCGGTATAGCCCTCGGGATGGCCGACATGGAGCCCGTCGCCGGACGGGTAGGGGAACATGTCGAGCACGTAGTACTTCGGCTTCGAGGGGGGATTCGAAGGGTCGAGCTCGGCGCGAAAGGTCTGGTTCTCCTCCCAATACGCCTGCCATTTGGGTTCGATGCGGGACGGTTCGTAGGCCATGGCGGCGGATTCTCCCGTGGCGGGTCCCGGCAGTCAATGAACCGGCCCCGGGCACGATTTCGACGAGACCGGCGCCGGTGCCGCCGCTACGATCGCATCATGGCCACTGCGAGCGACGACGTCCGCAACGACATGACCGTCTTTGTCGTCTCCGACGGGACCGGCGATACCGGCAGCGCCGCCGTTCGCGCGGCGATGATCCAATTCCGCCATCGCTGGCGGCTGCGCGTCTTCCGCGACACGCGCAGCATCTCGGACGTCCGTCGCGTGATCGAGCAGGCCGAGCAGGCGGGCGCGCTGGTGGTCTTCAGTCTGGTCGAGGGCGACGTCGTCGCGGCACTGCTCCGCGAGGCCGACGCCCGGGGCGTCGTCGCCGTCGATCTGCTCGGCCCCCTCATCATGCGGGTCGCGCAGCGGCTGAAGGTCGAGCCGCGCCATCAGCCGGGTCTGCTGCACGGCTTCTCGGACGACTACTTCGATCGCGTCGACGCGGTCGAGTTTGCCGTGCGCCACGACGACGGGGCGAATCTCCGCACGCTCCACGAGGCCGACATCGTCCTGACCGGCGTCTCGCGGACTTCGAAGACCCCCCTCTCGATGTACCTCGCGCAGCGGGGCTACAAGACGGGCAACGTTCCCCTCGTCCCCGGGATCGACCCGCCCAAGGAGCTCTTCGAGCTCGACAAGCGCAGGGTCTTCGGGCTGACCGTCGATCCCGCGACGCTGCTCTCGGTCCGCGCTGCGCGGCTGCGTTCGATGCGTGCCCCGTCGTCGACCGACTACACCGATCCCGATCAGGTCATGCTCGAGCTCGACCGTGCCCGAAAGCTCTTCCGCCGCTACGGCTGGCAGCAGATCGACGTCTCCGGCCGCGCCGTCGAGGAGAACGCCTCGAAGATCATCGATCTCTACGAGAGCACGCTCGGCGAAGGCCGCGGCAACGGGCCCGGCGTCCCTCCGCCGCCCGGCGGCGCGTAGCAGTTCGCGACGAACGCCCACGGCGTCCAGACTTCGCAGCCCGCGCTGCGCGCGCGCCCCGCGACCTTGCGATCCGCAC
>CAUJGH010000143.1 GCA_963169575.1 Myxococcota bacterium
GCCGTCGCGATCGTCACGGCCAGCGGGACCACCACGCCGGGTGACCTGCCCTTGCTCGAGCTCGCGTCGCCCGAACCGAGCTTTCGCATGCCCTCGCTCGTCGCGAGGTAGCCCTCGACGTGGGTCGTGACCTCCGCGGCACCGGATCCGAAGCCGACGACGACGCGCTTGAAGCCGCTGCCCTCTTCGACCGAAGCGAGGTAGCCGACGATCACGAGATCGCCGTCCTCGGGCGATCGCGCGCCGGCGGCGCGTTCCGCTTCGAGCCCCATCTCGTCGAACCGCTTCACGAGCTCCCGCGCCATCTGGATGCCGAGCTGCCTCCCGGCCTCGGCTTCGTCCGCAGAGACCTCTGCCCCCGCACCGGCGTTCGTCCGGGCGGCCTCGGACCAGCTGGGGAGATCGTCCGGGTTCGCGGCGAAGTCGTGGACCAGGATCCGGTCGGGCCGGGCGAGCTTTTCCCCCCGATACTCCTCGCGGTTCTGGATGTTGATCGAGCTGCAGGCGGCAGTCCCGAACAGACAGATGACGGCGGTTGCAGACAGAACGGCTCGCGATCCGAATCCGGGCATCAGGGACATCTCGACCTCCTCGTCGCCCGGAAACGCAGTGACGGCTCGCTTTCGATCCGCTATACGCAGGTGGGACTCCGCCAGGCCTTGAGTATTGCCGATGCGGTCCGCGATTCGCACCTCCGTCGACCGGCGGATCGGGAATCGACGCGCGTCGTTTCCGAATCGGAGGACGCTTGGACCGAGGTCGCGAGAGGCCCTGGATGGCCTGCCGGGGTGCATCGTGGATCGGACCCTCCGGCACGCTCGCGATCGGTCTTGCGAGCCACCTCGAGCGCGCGCGGGCCGAGTCGGCAACCGGATCCGCATCCGAGACGGTGACCGAAGCCGGAGAAGGGCCGCCCCCCGCATCCCGGGACGGGAAGGTCGATCTCCACCATGCTCGGCGGCTCGCTGCGATCTTGAAGCGGCTTCGAATCGAGCGGCTTCGGCCGGTCGCAAAGACGAGAGACAAGGAAGAGAAAAGGAATCCCACCATGCGAACTCGCTCCCGCCGCATCGCCTTCGCCCTCGTCCCCCTGCTCGCGGTCGCCGCGCTCTTCGGCGGCGAGTCCGCAGCGAGGACGCTCGACCGGACCGTCCTTCCGATCGAAGGGCCGAAGCACGCGCCGATCACGATCGTCGACGCCCGGGACGCGACGCCGCCGCCTCGCTTCGCGGTCGAAGCGCCGGAAGGGGCGCCGAACGTCGTGATCGTCCTGATCGACGACTTCGGCTTCGGCCAGAGCTCCGCCTTCGGCGGCCCCATCGAGACGCCGACGCTCGAACGTCTCGCCGACGAGGGCCTCAAATACAACCGCTTCCATACGACGGCGCTCTGCAGCCCGACCCGCGTCGCCCTGCTGACCGGCCACAACCACCACGCCAACAACGCCGGCGCGATCATGGAGCTGGCGACCGCGTTCCCCGGCAATACCGGAGTGCGGCCCAGGGAGATCACGACCCTCGCGGAGATCCTGCGCCAGAACGGCTACAGCACCGCGGCCTTCGGCAAATATCACGAGACGCCGCCCTGGGAGGTCTCGGTCTCCGGGCCCTACGACCGCTGGCCGACGGGATCGGGCTTCGAGAAGTTCTACGGATTCATCGGCGGCGAGGCCAATCAATGGTCTCCGGCGATCTACGACGGCTCCGTGCGCGTCGAGCCCGAGCGCAGACCCGACTATCATTTCACCACGGACATGACGGATCAGGCGATTCGCTGGGTCAGCGCACAGCAATCGCTGACCCCCGACAAGCCCTTTTATCTCTACTTCGCTCCGGGGGCGACCCATGCGCCGCATCACGTGCCGAAGAAGTGGATCGAGAAGTATCGGGGCCAGTTCTCGATGGGATGGGATGCGCTCCGCGAGCAGACGCTCGCGCGGCAGAAGAAGCTCGGCGTCGTCCCCGCGGATGCGCAGCTGACGAAGCGGCCCGCGGAGATTCCCGCCTGGGACGACATGAACGCCGCGCAGAAGCGCCTCTTCGAGCGCCAGATGGAGACCTTCGCCGGCTTCGGCGAGCAGACGGACCACGAAGTCGGTCGACTCGTGGCGCAGCTCGAGGCGATCGGCGAGCTCGACAATACGCTCTTCATCTACATCGCCGGCGACAACGGCGCATCGGCCGAAGGCGGGCCCGAAGGAACGTACAACGAGATGATGGCCTTGAACGGCATCATCGGGAAGGCCGAGCAGATGCTCGACCACGTCGACGAATGGGGCGGCCCGCAGACCTATCCGCATTATGCGATCGGATGGGCCTGGGCCGGCAACACGCCCTTTCAGTGGACGAAGCAGGTCGCGAGTCATTTCGGAGGAACGCGCAACGGCATGGTGATGCGCTGGCCGAAGGGGATCGGGGCGCGAGGCGAGCTCCGAAGCCAGTTCCACCACGTCATCGACGTCGCACCGACCGTCCTCGAGGCGGCGAAGATCCCGCAGCCCAAAGAGGTGAACGGCATCGCGCAGCGACCGATGGACGGCATTTCCATGCTCTATTCGACGCGCGACGCGCAGGCGCCCGACCGGCGCCGGACGCAGTACTTCGAGATGTTCGGCAATCGCGGCATCTACCACGAAGGCTGGGTCGCCGCGACGCGCCATTCGATTCCCTGGGTGACGGGCGCTGCGCTCCCCGCATTCGCCGACGACGTCTGGGAGCTGTATCACGTCGAGCGCGACTTCTCCCAGGCGATCGATCTCGCGAAGGAGAATCCCGAGAAGCTCGCGGAGCTCCAGAAGCGCTTCCTGAAGGAGGCGGTGCGGAACAACGTGCTTCCGCTCGACGATCGGCGCGTGGAGCGGTTCAACCCGGCGATCGCGGGCCGGGCGGATCTCCTGAACGGCCGTACGTCCCTGTCGGTCTATCCGGGGATGGTCGGCATCACGGAGAACGCCTTCATCAACGTCAAGAGCGTGCCGCATACGGTGACGGCGGAGATCGAGGTCGACGACGCGAAGACGGAAGGGGTCGTGATCGCCCAGGCCGGCTACTTCGGCGGCTGGACGATCTACCTGAAGAACGGCCGTCCGCACCACGAGTACAACTGGTTCGGCATCGAGCGGACCAACATCGCCGGCCAGGCTCCGATCGGGCCGGGTCGTCATACGATCGAATATGCCTTCGTCCCCGACGAGGCGAAGCCCGGTGCGGGCGGAATCTCGACCCTCCGCGTCGACGGAAAGAAGGTCGCGGAGGGCCGGATCCCGCGGACGCAGCCGTTCGCGTTCTCGGCGGACGAGGGCACCGACGTCGGGCTGGACGGCGAGACGAACGTGTCGCCCGATTACGCGATCGGCGACAACGCGTTCACGGGGCGCATCCTGAAGATCGAGGTCGAGCAGAAATGAGGCGGTGTGTACGCCATGGGGGTCGGCCCGCTGCGATCTTCGTCGCCTCGACTTCAGAGGATGCCGAACAGCAGCCGCTTGGCGAGCTCGCTCATCGGGATCTGTGACAACACGACCGCCATCAGCGGCAGCCCGGCGGCAGCGATCAGCTGGATGAGAGCGAATCGGTCGATCGGGACGACGCGGATTTCCTGGATCAGGGCCACGCTGGACGTCAGGTCCGAGAGGGAAGACGCGTCGGAACAGACGAACAGATCGGCGCCGTCTCGTCCGGATTCCAGCCATTTCAGTTGGAAGGCCGTGTGATGCTGATGCGTCAGGCGACCGTAGTCGAGCAGGGCGCGTTCGCGTATCTCCCGGAGGACGGGCACGAAGACGAAGAGCGGACCGAGAAACAGGATCAGCATGATCGCGATCCATCCGGCGAGCATGCCTCCGATCGACTCGCTCGAGAGCTCGACGCCCGTCAGCTCCTTCAATACGGTCGCGGCGATCACCGAACTCGCGGCGAAGACGAAACCGGTGAAGATGCTCGGGTAGATCGAGAGGAATCCCAGCCCGGCGCAGCGATCGGGATGCAGGGGTGAAAGCGCGAGCGGAAGTCGTGAAAGGCGAAAGAGCAGGATCGTCCAGACGACGAAGCGCCAGCACCAGCGCAGGATCAGGAACAGGAAGAGCGGCGAGCTGACGAGCGACGCGGACCAGCCGGCCCAGGAGAGAGAGACCGCCCCGTCGACGATACGCCCCTCCCACGCCGTCGGCACGATTTCGGCCGCATATCGGGTCGACCAGCCCGCGAAGCCGAGCACGAACAGCAGGATCACGAGTTCGGCCACGCGCGAGCTCGATCGTCGATCGCCGACGGCGACGGCATCCTGGAGCGACTGCGCGTGGGCGTCGGAGACGATGCGCGCCGCGCGAAATTGATGGATCAGGAGTGCGAAGCGCGCCTCCGCATAGCGCTCGGTCCCGATCATGACGACGATCGCGATCAGGTAGCGGCTGTAGGCGGTCGCGTCCCCGAAGAAAGACCAGCCGGAAGGGCCATCGCCGAAGGTCGCCTCGGCGACGACGAACAGGGCGGGCAGTGTCCACGCGATCGCCGCGAGGAGGAACGCCGCCTCGGGGCGCGGCAGCCCGTCGTCGGCAATCCCCCCGAAGCGGTGCAAGAGATCGTGAAACGGACCGCCGACCACCAGGGAGAGGCGGGGGGCGGAATGCGATTCGTCGGGCTGCATGGGCGATGGGTTCCGGATCGGTCGGGAAACGCGGGTATCGCCCGGCCAGAGACCGTCGACCCGGGGCACGCTATCGCCGCTCCGTTCCAGGAGCAAAGGCTTTCCCCTTCCTGTGGTGCAGGTCGTCGCGGTTCCCCTTTCAGCCCGGGTCCCGGCCAATCGGCTTCGAGGGGTGGCGGGAGGATCCGGCGACGCGCGAAACTCCGCTGCGATCGAGGCTCGGCGTTTCCATGCGCAACGCTGGATCGATCGCCGATCCCAGTCCCTGCAACCGTCGCCCCGGGAGTCCCCATGAAAGCCGCCATCTTCGAGAAAGCCGGTCAGCCCCTCGTCATCGACGACGTCGACATCGTCGATCCGCGTGCCGGCGAGGTCATGGTCCGCACCGTCTGCAGCGGCGTCTGTCATTCGGATCTGCATTTCGTCGACGGGCTCTGGCCGCTGCCGATGGACGCGATCCTCGGCCACGAGGCCGCGGGCGTCGTCGAGAAGATCGGCGACGGCGTCTCGTACGTGAAGCCGGGCGACAAGGTCATCATGTCGTTCAAGCCGTTCTGCGGGAAGTGTTATTTCTGCATGCGCGGGCAGGGCCATCTCTGCAACGATCCGATGATCGGCGCTTCGGCTGCAGGGCGCCTCACGCGCCGGGGCAAGCCCGTACTGCAGATGGCGAACGTCGGGTCGTTCGCCGAGTACATGGTGACCCACGAGTCCGGTGTCGTGAAGGTGCCGGACGAGATGCCGATGGCGGAGGCGGCGCTCGTCGGCTGCGGCGTCATGACCGGCGTCGGCGCGGCGCTCTACACGGCGAAGGTCCCGGGCGGCGCGATCACGGCGGTGATCGGCTGCGGCGGCATCGGCCTGAACGTGATCCAGGGCTGCCGGCTCGCGGGCGCCTCGCGCATCATCGCGATCGACGTCGTGCCGGGCAAGCTCGACATGGCGCGCAAATTCGGCGCGACCGACACGATCAACGCGAAGGAGACAGACGCCGTCGCGCGCGTCGTCGAAATGACGGGCGGCCTCGGCGTCGAGTTCGCCTTCGAGGCGATCGGCAACACGAACGCCGCGCGCCAGGCCTTCGACATGATCCGCAGCGGGGGAACGGCCTGCATCGTCGGCATGATGCCGCTCGGCTCGGAGATCAGCGTTCCGGGCCCGGCCTTCCTCGCGGAGAAGAAGATGATCGGCTGCATGTACGGCAGCACGAACTTTCGCGAGCACATGCCGAAGCTCGTCGACCTCTTCTTGTCGGGTCGGCTCGATCTCTCGAATCTCGTGTCCCAGCGGATGGGGCTCGAGGACGTGAACCACGCCTTCGCGCTCATGAAGTCGGGGACGGTGGCGAGATCGGTGCTCGATTTCGGGGATTGAGGCGGGGCGGGCAGGGCTTCAGTCCTGGGATTCCGCCGTCTCCCCCTCCCATTTCGGGCGGATGTCGCGGATCAGCTGCTCCATCAAGCCGGCTGCCTGCTCGAGGTCGCCCATCGTCCAGCCGGCGAGCTGACCGCCGAGCACCTCGTCCTGGACCTCGCGCAGGCGGAGCGCGATCCGGCGCCCCTTGGGCAGCATCCGGACGATTTGCGCGCGTCGGTCGGTCGGGTCGGGGCGCCGCGCCACCAGGCCCTGCTGCTCCAGGGCGTTGACCTGGCGCGTCAGGATGCCGGGATCGGTCTCGGTCCGGCGGGCGAGCTCGGAGAGCCGCATCGGCCCGTTTTCCATCAGGTAGTAGATGAGGCGCTGCGCCGCGCCGGTCACCTCGACGCCCGCGCGCTCGCAGCGCAGGCGGTCGGCACGGCCGCTCCGCGTCATGCGGCCGAGCTCGACCATCGCCGCTTCGATCCGGAGGAGGCTCTTCTGTCTCGACATGCGAGAAGCTTGACGTGGTCAACTAAATCGGTCAAGCTGAATTCGTCCCGCATTCCCGCGAAGGAGTTCGCCATGGCGAGCGTCGAGCCCAGGATGGTTTCCGGTGCCAAGCCCGAGACGGGCCATTACGAAGAATTCATGGGGCATCCCGCGTTCTTCCTGCTGCGCGCCTGGCGCGAATGCGGGGAGGTCGCGGCCTTCGATCTCGCCGGTCAGCGCAACGTCCTGATGACGGGACCGGCGGCGCAGGAGGCGGTCTTCCGGGCGCCGGATCCGACGGTGCTCTCCGCGGCCGCCGCCTATCAATACATGGTCCCGGTCTTCGGTCAGGGGATCCAGTACGGCGCGACCTTCGAGGTCGAGCGGCAGCAGACGAAGTTGATGGCGACGGCGATGCGCGCCGGCAAGATGAAGGGCTATGCCGACATCATCGCGAAGGAGGTCGAGGACTGGATCGCGAACTGGGGCGATTCGGGCGAGATCGACGTGCTCGAGGTCTTCCAGGCCCTCGTCCTGCGGACTTCGACCCATTCGCTCATGGGCAGCGACTTCCGCGCCAAGCTGACGGACGAGTTCGGCGCCCTGTACCACGAGCTCGAGAGCGCCGTCGCGCCCGAGGCGATGCTCGATCCGTACGGCTCGGGCGACATCTTGAAGCGCCGCGACCGCGCGCGGGCGCGGCTGCAGGAGCTCGTGCTCGACGAGGTCCGCGAGCGTCGCCGGACCGGCCGTCAGTACAACGACATGATCGATACGTTCATGAACTCGAGCTTCGACGACGGCTCGAAGCTCGCGGAGGACCTGATCCCCGGAATGGTCGTCTGGATCATGTTCGGCGGATTCCATACGAGCTCGAATACCTCCGCCTGGACGCTCGTCGAGTTCGCACGGAACCCGCAGTATGCGGCCGAGCTGATGGCCGAGGTCGACGGGATCTACAAGAGCGACGGCGATCTCTCCTATGCCTCCCTGCGCGAGATCCCGAAGCTCG